>JAZQYS010000574.1:0-1957 GCA_045633645.1 Victivallaceae bacterium
GCAGCTTCACCTGCTTGGCAGCAGGTGATAAAGAATCTCTCAGTGCTTTACTTTTTTTCATCATGTTGTCCCCCCCTTATTGTTTGTCTTTCAGTAAAATCAGCCTGAAATCATAGCCTTTTACACAAATTTGTTTCAAATCAACTTTTTTCTTTGTTTCAATATCAATGACTTTGGCTTTTTCAGAAATGCCCAGCTCCTTGAAGTTGACTTCAAGTTTAACCTGCCGGGGAGATTTGCTGAAATAGTTTGAAACAATGATAACTGCGCTTTGCGGTTTTTTGTAGAAACTTACCAGCATGTTTTCAGCTTTTGCGCTGTTTTGTTCCCAGTAGGGGAAGAATTTGCAGTCCTTGTCATAGATACCTGTTTTAACCAGATTGCGGGTGAATTTGAGCATCTGATCATTTTGACTTTTTGCCTGACGGATACCAAAGGGCAGTATCGTTGCCCAGAGATTCCGGTACAGGCTGTCTTCTTTGGCTTTCCACTGTTCGGGAGGCGTTTTAATGCGCTTGATACCGCGCAGCATGACGGAGTTTGCACCGATTTTTGTTCCAAGTCCGACAGTGCGGATGTAGTCCGGAGAGAAACGCTCCTGGTGCGGGGCTTCTCCATATTTAAGTTCAAATCCTGTCTGCAAAGTCACCTTGGCAAAACAGGGAACAAGCAGAGCATCGGTCATGTGGACATTTAATATCATCGGATATCTTTTGTATTTGTGCAGCACCACCGCCAGACGGTTGATGAGTTCCCTCTGGGCGCGGATGCCAACCATGGAGTGCAGTTCGCCCCCGTCATCAATTCTTGCCAGCGTATCAGGATTGGTGTCAGGCATAAGATAAGCGTCATCCAGATTGATTCCGTGCAGTCCGGCAGCAACCATCTTTTCAAGATAATAAACCAGATAGTCGATGTTAGAAGGTGTATGCGTTGTCCGTAAGGCGGCAAAGTAACTTTGAGCGGCGGGATTCCACCATTCGCTTTTGAAATAGTCGGTTTCAGCATCTCCGAGAAATTCCAGTCTGTGGTCAAAATAGCAGAACGGCAGAGATTTGCCCCGGTATTTGCTTGAAGTGTAAAGTTTCAGAAATGCCGGGATCTGTTTCTGCTGACGCATGAAACGCTCTTTTCCGCCTGAAAATTTCAGCAGACGTTTTTCAATGGCTTTCTTATCAGGAGCAAGGGAAGAAAGATACTGCGGAATATGAAATTTTGTTCCGTTTGTAAGAGACGATGTGAATTTTTCTGTGAAAGAGTAATTTTTGTTGTGCGGATACTTGCTCCAGCGTGAGGCGAAATTAATTGCCACATCAGGCATGAAAAACTGCGCCTTGATGGTGCCGGGAACGGATTTTCCTTCACAGTCATAAAGAATATTATTTTGCTCTTTTTCCACAGGTTTGACCGGCGTCGGATGGAATCCGAATTCAATCGTGCGTTTTTTTGCAAGGGTAACGGGCAGATTGATAAAATCAACTTCAACGGAGACGGTTTTGCCGTTGCGGATGATTCTTACGGCATCTTTTGTCCGTGAGATTTTGCAGCCGAAAGTGCTGTCCATAAAGAACGAAAGTCCTCTTGCATCAGCCCCCAGCCACAGATAGGGAACCATTTGCGGGTGCAGCACTTCTTCGCCCGCATGTTTCTTGCGCGGAAGTTGGCTGCCGCCCCAGAGCAGACCGCTGCCTTTGGGGAGATTTCCTGCGGGGTTTGTACGCAGTTCGTTGGCAACGGCGTGAAAGAACGGTACTTCTGCGTCTTTAAGCGGCAGAGACAGGGTGAATTTGTCTACGGTGACAGATTTTTTTGAATCAAGTTCAAGAGTTATCCAGTGGAAACCGTCATACTCCATTGTGCCTTTGGTCTTGACCGTTACGCCTGAGGCGGTTTCAAGAGAAGCGGAAACTGCGGCGGAGTAGCCGGTTTTATCGCGGTTGATTTTAACGGATACGGG
>JAZQYS010000575.1:0-8624 GCA_045633645.1 Victivallaceae bacterium
GAAATATGATGCCATCCACGTTGTGAGCCACGGTAATGCCGGATACTTTTTGCTGAATGACTCCATCGTTGATGCTGAAGCGGTTGCAGAAGACCCCGCCAGCTGGAAAGCCATCGGTGAACACCTGACTGCTGACGGCGATATCATGATTTACGGCTGTAACGTTGCGGGCAGTGATGACGGCAAAGCCATGATCGCCAACATCGCTGAACTCACCGGTGCAGACGTTGCCGCCTCCGTCGATAAGGTCGGCGCCGCCAACGGCTGGGATCTGGAATACGCCTACGGCGTTGTCGATACTGAAAACGTTGTGATTGACGGTATTAATTACAACCTTGGAAGTTATACCTATATTGAAGAGAATTCCAATCAGGGAACCGGTTCCTGGGTGACCAGCTGGGGAACTCAGCAGTCTGTTGAAGGCACATATTATGCGTTCTACAGCAATACTTATGCCGGTGTCTCCGGACTTGATGATGCTGTCGCCGGTCAGTTTATTACGATTACGGTCAAAGCTACAACGACTGAAGGTGTAACTACTTACGAGCGTACCGCAACCGCATCGGAAGGCGGTAATCTTTCCTACGTTTTGACTCAGTCTGCCAATGACGGTACTGACGGAATGGAGAGCAGTACAATCGTCATTCAGGAAAAGAACCTTGTCAATACGACCGGTGCTGTTAATCTTGGCGATATCACCAATGCAATTCAGGGCGGCGGTCTGAGTATTACAGCTGATAAAACCGTTGATCTGACCTTTGCTGCAAGCGGAACGCTGGAAGGAGATTTGAGCATTTCCGGAGCTGAAAGCGTGAAAACTACTTCAAATCTGACTTTTGGTGATTATGTCAATGTTTCTTTCAGCAACATCCAGAGTGAATCCGGAACAGCAGTTTCTCTCAAAAACATTACTCTCGGTGAAGAATCAACTGTTTCTTTCAGCAATATCAAATCCACTGTTATGGGAGGTACTGCTCTTAATGTTGGCAGAATCAGCGGTGCTGGCCAGAGTTCAATTTCCTTCTCCGGTATCGGCGGTGCCGAGAGTCTCAATACGATGACAACCGGTGCTCTTTCTGTTGGAGAGAGCGGCAGCATCAATCTGAGCAATATTACATGTACCTCTTTGAACCTCGGCGGAGTTACTCTCGGTGAAAGTGCCACTTTCAGTATGAGCAATGTTGCTGCCAATACTGTTGGTATGGGCAATGTCACTGTGAACGGCAGCACTTTTTCTATGACTGCTGCAATTGATAACTTGACCTTTGGCTCCGTCAATGTGACTGAAGGCGGCACCTTTGATATCACCAACGGTCTTTCAGACAAGGACTCTAACATTGCTGCTGATGTGACTTTTACCGGAGCAGTTACCGTTGATTCTTCTACATTCGCCGTCAAAGTCGGAGCGAATACTGCGTATAAACTTGCCCCCGTGACCGAAGGAAGTATTGTTTTTAACAACACATTCACGGCGTTCGGCGGAAAAGATGGCAATGCTACCGTCAATCTCAGCGTTCAGGATGCCGGACCTGGTCCTGAATTTACGCAGGATGATCGTCTGCTTGCCGATACTGCAAGAAGCAATGAAGCGCGCATTATCTTTAATAGAAATGTCAGCTTGGGTGAAACCGGCGAAGGCGGTGTCACTGCAAGCATTGCCGCCACTTACATCGGCTTCGGCGGCAATCTGTCTGTTGGTGCAGGCGAAGGAGTAACGACTCTTAATGTCAGCAATTTTGCTCAGGTCAAATTCACCAACACCAACTCGACTCTTTCTATCGGTGATGCTGAAAAAAATAATGATAAAGTTACCTTTACCGCTATTGACCGTGTGATCACTGAGAAGCACAAAGAGGGTTATTTCGGTGACAAGTACCGGGTTGAAATTGGAAATCTTACCATCGGCAAGAATCAGGATACCAAGGTGCTCAACCTTGAAATCAACAACGCAAGAATGGATGTCCGCGGTACGACTGTTTCTCATCGTGGTCAGATTGGCGGTAAGAATTCCGAACTTGTGTTCCGTGATACAGTGACGACATTTAGCGATACAACCGGACACCTCGGCGGTCAGGTCCACCTTGACAGTGTTCGCTATGAAAATACATTGAGCGGCATCAGCAGCGGTTCTCTTTACTGGGGCGATTATGGCAATCTCGGCGTCTATGTCGACAAAGATTTCACCATTCCGGTCAATCTGCTGCAGCTGGTCGATATTGATAAAATTACCTTTATTAATAAGAATGATGATACCGCAAATTTCACCGGTTCCAAAGGAACTGTGACAATGAGCGGTCAGTTTAAAGACTATCAGACGACCTTTGATTTTGAAGTTGGTTCTGAAGTCAATGTGAAATATGACAGCCCCTCTCTGCAGTATGTGATGGGCGGTAATTATTACGAATTGACCGTTACCAAATATACCGAAAAAATCCTTGCCGGATCTATTACTGTCGGTGTCAGTGCTGAGAAAATTGCTGAAGTTCAAAAGCGTTATGATACGGCGTATGTAAAACCGAGCTTGGGTAATTTAAACCCGACACAGCCGGCAGATATTCAAATTCTCTTCCGCAAAATCGAACATCTGTATCGCGGCGGTATCAGTCTCGGTACAACTTTGCAGACCAAGGGGCATGCTGTTGATTTCTACGGTTATACCTATTCAGTTGAGGATAAAGGTATGATCGATGCAACCGGTTCTGTCGCCGGGGAAGACAACAGAGTTTCTTATCATGTTGCGCATAATTTTGTGAACCTGGATCAGAGTGTCAGCGGTGTCAATGTCTGGAATATGATTGTCGGCACCCGTGCGCATGAAAGCAGCGGTGTTGGACCGGGTGATGAAATCACCGGTGCACGCGAAAATGAAAATTACAAGGCGTTCTTCGGTGGTATCTATCAGAATGTGACTATTGATACGATGTCCTCTCTGCCGGAATTTTCCGGAGTTCAGATTCTGGGACAGGATAAAGTCACTTTCAATATTGATGCTGATGCCACAATCAAGGGTGGTTTGGCTGTTGTGGCTTTGAGGAAAGACGCTGAAACAGCTCATCATCACCTGAAGGTTGATGTTTCTTCGACCATTACTTTTGACGGAACTGTGACCGGAATTGTGTTGACAGATGCCAGTTTGCATTTCAACGGCAGTGTGTTGGGCAATATTGCCAGAATTGAGGCTACGCGTGACAGCACATTCGGCAACTCCGGCGTGCTGGAGAATGTGTATGATGAGAATAACAATTTGGTGAAGCGTGGCGAACTGGAATTGACCTTTGCCAGCAATCTCAGCAGGATTGACTCTATTGAAACTGATGGTATTGCGTTGATTTTTAACGGAAATGTTGAAGAGTTGAAAAATCTCACTGTCAACGGCTGGCAGGACAACGTTAATCATGCCAAAGTGACCTTTAACAAAGATGTCAATATCACCGGCAGCATCAAAACGACAACTGAATACGATGCAGCCAAACCTATCCTGACCTTTAATGGCAGAACGACCGGCAATGCAACAGTTGATTCTTACCGCAGTGAATTCAATTACAACTACAACGGCGATCAGACATTCTTCCGCGGTACATATGATGACTTGAACATCAGCGGAGAAGGTGAAAAGACTTTTGCCGGAAATACCAAAGTTACCGGTGTTTTCAACGGCAACGATACGAAAGTAACCATTGCTTCCGGTGCAGCTCTTGAGCTTTCCTCTTTGGAACAGGATACAGCGAATATACCTGAATTTACTGTCGCAGACGGTGCTACTTTGCAGTTCGGAAACTCCAACACCACCGGTTTGGATTTCTACGGCAGCATCATTTCTGCCGGTAATGTCAAGGTTTTAGGCGAAGTCTATTTCCAGGATACTCTGACGTTGCTGGGTGACGGCGCGCTCCTTGTTGATGAAGCCGCCAATGGTTCTTTGACGATTGATACCTTCTACAACTACGCCAAACAGTTTGAACTTGTCAAGGGTATCTCTATCAATGAATTGCACAACTATTCAACCGTCATTGTCAACAGCAATCTGGTTGGTCTGAATGTCTATAACCACTCAACCGGAAATATTATTTTCAGACTTGAACGGGGTACTGTCAACGGCAATGGTGAATACGAATATACTTTCAGCCGCGACGAAAATGGCAATACCGGAAACCGTTTGATCAACGGCGGTACGATCACTGTTGAAAAAGGTATCCTGAACCTCAATAATAACTTTACCCAGGGCGACAAGCACATTGATACCGGTAAATGGACTCCCGGCAGTGTGAAATTTGTCGTTGGCGAACTCGGAACTCTGGTTTTCAATGCCACTGCAGATCAGATCAATGCCGGAACGACCGGACTTACCATTTCTGAAGATTGCACAGCTTCTGCCGCAGGTACCTATATCGGAGCCATTGAAAACGCCGGTACTGTTAAAGTCGGAGCCGCCGTTGGTAACGTTGTCTTTGCCGGAGATGTTACGACCTTGGCAGGAAGTGAATTTATTCTTGACAATGCAAAGGCAACTTTCCTCACCAGCTTTACCCACGCCGGTTCTCTGACAACTTCCAATGCGACAAATGTTGTTTTTGCTGGAAAATCAGCGATTTACAACTTTGAATGTCAGGTTTCAGGAAACGGAACCATCGGTGGCAAGACCGGTTTCGAGGGTACAGTTGATTACAATGGTTCTACCCAGCAGATTCTTTCCGGTATCTATAACAAAACGGTTACGATTGCCGGAAACGGTGTCAAGACTGTCGCAGGAGATATTGTTTTCAACGGTGACGTTTTAAATCACGGCGGTATCTACGGAGAAGAGGGCAGCATCATTTTTGCCGGAAATACGAGCGGCGAAGCCGGTATTAACGGCAGTCTGGATGTGATGTATCAGAAAGACGCTTCCACCGTCTATGCCGGTACTTATCATAACCTTGTTATCGTCGGAGATACTACTGCTGCTGGTCGTGAAATCTCTGTCGTTGGCAAACATGATTTTAATCTGACTGCTGATAAACTTGCGCTGATTGGTAAAGTTACTTTCAATGGAAGCACAATTGAGGAAAAAGCATACACCGTCAACGTGACTGTTTCTGATGTTATCACTCTCGGCAAAGACAGTTTCCTTGATCCCGAAGAATTTCATTGGAATTTTGCTGAAGAATACCGCTTCGTTACTGAAAGCCTTGCCGCCAACAGTGAAATTACTTTTGGCGCGCTCAGCACTCTTCGCAATACAGCAGGTGATATCGCCACCGTCAGCGAAGAGTCCGCTGTCATCAGGGGCGGAGAAGATGCTGATCTCAATCTCAACACCAATCAGGTCAGCGGTTTTGTTGTCAATCCCGACGGACTGCGTGCACATGTTACCTACGGTTTCGTTGACAGCGATCCCGAAGACGGCATTGAAGAAACTCAGACCATCCTTACCGGAGACTATCTGGGCGGTATCACCCTCACGGGCAGCGAAAAGATCGTTGACGGAAAAGTTGTTCTCCGCAACTGCGATTTGACTGCAACTGCAGCTCTGACCATCAGTACTCAGGCTAATCTTCAGGTTATCGGCGTAATTTCCGTCACCAATCTTACTGTTGAAGCCGGTGCGACCCTTGATCTTAATCTGACCAAGAACAGCTCCCTCGGCAGTGTGAACGATCAGTTCGACGAGAATGCCGGTGTGCTGCTCACTGAAACCGGTGTCCGTTTCGGCGGTACGCTCTGTGTCAACAGTGACAATGATTCTACTTTGAATATCTACGGTTGGGAAGATATCGGTTCTAACGGTCAAATCAATGTCAACGGCGGAATTCTCTACTTTGTTGGCAATACCGATGCCAATACCTACGGTCAGGTCAATGCTGTTATTGACAATAACGCCGGTCCCTCTGCGGTTGTCGGCAACGGTCGTCTGGAAAACCTCTGGATCGTCGTTTCTGCAGACAGTTACACCTCAGAACTGAAAAACTACGATGCTCAGAGCAAGTTCCGCATTGTTGACGGCGCAACTCTGATCGTTGACTACTTTGCATATCCTCTGATTAACAATCCGGCAATCACCACCACGGTTGAGTGCTTCAGAGTTGATTCCGGCGCAACGCTTGTGTTTGATATGGTTGCCGCCTGCAACAACGAAAGCATCACTGTCAAAGATCTTTATGTTTCCGAAGGCGGTCAGGTCGTCATCAACAAGGACAAGACCCTCACGATTACCAGAGCTGCTCACCTCGAAGGTGAAGGCGTTGTCTCCGGTGAAGGTAATGTGATCCTGAAAAATGGTGCTTACGATGGTGACGGTACTTTCAACATGACCGGCGGTACGGTGTACACTTCCACCGGAAACATGCACATCTTTGGCGGAACCTATTACAACCTTGAACTGTACGGCAATACCATCACCACGGCGCTGACTGTTACCAATGAGGCCCGTCTGAACATGGCGCTGACTCTGGCTGACGGTGCGGATGTCACCTTTGCCGGTAACGCCTACATCGTTGAAGGAATCTCCCTTGAAAATGGCGCAAAACTGACTTTTGCCGGAACTAATTCCATTTCCGAAACACTGGATGCAAGCGGCAATGATGTTGTGACAGGTTCCCTTGGTTCTACCGTTGTTTACAATGAAAATGTTAATCTTAATGTTCTCAAAGGAACTTACGGCAATCTGACCCTTAACGGTGACCATGTGATTGACAAAAAATTTGTTGTCAATGGCGAAGCCGACTTCACCGGACTGCAGTCCGGCAGCGGCGAATGGACCTTCAACGGAACCGCTGCCGGAGACGGCACCGTTGCCAACACCGGTAGCGTGATTTACGGAACAGGATTCAACGGTACCGGCTTTGCCGGCAGCTACAATGATTTGACTGTTGACGGCACCGTCACTTTCGGTGCAGTTGAACTTAACAGTGAACTGAACGGTAACGGAACTGTCACCTTCAACGGCGAAACCACCGGAGAGGGAGAAGCTGCTTTCACCGGCAGCGTGACTTATAACGAATCTGCTCAGACTGTTTACGGCGGCAGCTACGGCAATCTGATCTTGAAAGGAACCCGTACTCTTGCCAACGCTTTCACCGTCACCGGTGCAGCTGTTCTCAATGCCGTTCAGAACGTCGAAGCTGATGTCATCTTTGCCGGAACAACCAATGCTGAAACCGCCGGAAATGTTATCAATTCCATCGGCGGCGGTGTCGGTTACCGCAACGGCGCCGGAGTTTTCGGCGGAACTTATGCCGACCTGACCTTGGGCGCTGGTTTTACTTATGATGCTTTCAATAATGGAGTAACTGTCAATGGTACAGTTCTGATCAAAGGAAGTTCTGTTCTCAAGGGTTCCGGTGACTGGACTTTCAATGCCGACTCCAATGGAAATGGTACTGTTGAAAATACCGGAGAAGTGACCTATTCTTCCACTTTCAGTGGTAAGGGATTCGGCGGTATTTACAACAACCTTATTGTTGACGGTACTGCGGTCTTCGGTAATGTGGAATTAAATGGAACTCTTTCCGGTTCCGGTTCCGCGACCTTTGCCGGTACTACAGCCGGTAGCGGTATTTCTGCTCATACCGGCAGCGTGACTTATAACGAATCTGCTCAGACTGTCTACGGCGGCAGCTACGGCAATCTGACCTTGAACGGCGAACGCACTCTTGCCAACGCCTTCACCGTCACCGGTAAAGCAGCTTTGAACACTGTTCAGACTGTTGAAACTAATATCTATTTTGCCGGAACAACCAATGCTTCTGAAGTCGGAGCCAATATCAACGCCACCGCCGGAACCGTGGTTTATGCCGCCGGTGCCGGTATCTATGGCGGCAGTTATAAAAATCTGGTTTCACTCGGAAATAACACCATTTACAATGACATGATTGTCAAAGGCGACACCTCTGTCACCGGCGTTCAGTCCGGTTCCGGCACCTGGGAATTTAAGGGTTCGGTCAATGATAACGATGGAACAGGCACCGTTTATAATACCGGTAAGGTGATTTATTCTTCAATCAATGCGCTTTACGGTTTGACCGGTACTTACAATGATCTTGTTGCCGATGCCGCCAACCTCTACCTCAAAGGTATTACCCTCGAGGGTACGCTTTCTGGACGCGGTACTCTCTCCTTTGAAGGTGAAAACATCTACAGCGATTCTGCTGAAGCCGCGATGGACGCCGACAGTGTCGTCACCTACGCAATCGGCGCAACGAATGTCCTTAAAGGAACTTACGGCAACTTCAAACTTCTCTCAAATGATAACGGCGATGAAATCAAACTGACCAACGGTGATCTGACGGTCCTTAAACTTGCCGAAATCAAAGAGGGTGTGATTTTCGGAGCAAGTTCCGTTGATCCGGCAACCATTACATTTGACGGAACGACCAAAGGAAACGGTACTGTCAACTTTATCGAAAATACAACTGCTGTCTACGGTGCCGATGCTGAAGTCTTCGGCGGAACTTATTACAATCTTACCGTTAACGGCGATCACGCCATCAACAAAGATATCACAGTCAACAGCATTGCCGCTTTCAACGGAATCCAGTCCGGAAATGGCAACTGGGTCTTCAATGGTTCTGCCAAAGGAAGCGGAAGTGTCAATAATACCTCAACCGTGACCTACGGTGAAAACTTCACCGGAAACATCTTCGGCG
>JAZQYS010000576.1:0-2360 GCA_045633645.1 Victivallaceae bacterium
GGAATACTCTTTTTTTGAACTGTTTTAATTCAACGCCCATTCTGTCCCAAACTCTTTCAATGTAGTCTCCGCGGACGGCGGCGTTGCGGATGGTGACTTTGCCGGGATTGTACTTTTTGAGCCAGAACTCAAGTTGTTTGATTGCACCGCAATCAGCGTTGCCGTGGAAATTTTTATCCAGAAGACTGTCTCCTATAACCAGAATACGCAGCGGTTTTTTCAGACGGATTGATTTGGCAAGAGTATCAAATTTATTATATTCCTGCGGTTGAAATACTTCAATTGCACTTGAAGCGGTATTTCCGTTGGCTGCCAGAACAAAACGTTTTCCTTTGCCGATGGCTTTGTGTGAAACTTTGACAACACCTTTGGCATCGGGTTTCATGTCAACAGGAACCGGAGAAGCCGGATCTGTTGCCGGGAAAAACTGTACCTTGTCAATCCGGGGTGAAAGCAAGTAGTGCAAATCAGGAAAACGTTCTCCGGGACGGATTGCCGCAAATTCTGGTTCAACAGATACTTTCAGCGCAGTATCTTTGAGCTGTGCCAGATTGATCTGGTCAAATTTAACACTTCCTTCTGACAGGAGTTCAAACTGCCATCCCATTCTGACGGCGGTGACGCGTGACAGATCGGGGGCAAACTGCAGTGTTTGTCTTTTTCCGGTCAGGCGTTGTGGCGCGCTCCAGATGGTGTGATATTTCAGTTTGTTCCGGTTATCGCGGCTGTAAACAGCAATGCCCATTCTGATATTTCCTGTTCCCTGCACATAGGCGGTGAGAAGAAATCTTTCTCCCGGCAACGGACGGTAGGGTGCATATATGGAAAAAATACTGCCGCCGGCTTTGCCCTGTTTGACGGTTGAAGATAATTTGAGATGTCCGCTTTTATCCCATTCTGTTTTTCCCCGTCTGCCCGGCAGAACAACCCAGTTTTCAGGTCCGGAGGCAAATGTCCATATTTTCAGCGGACGGTCGGCTTTCATGGACTTTGCGGGTTTTTCAGAGAACCAGTATTCAGCTGAAAAAAGTGTTGAGAATAAACTCAGGCACAACAAAATCATGATTTGTTTTTTCATATTCATACCTCAATTTTTGCGGATTACTTTTTGTGAATGAGAAACCAGCGGGTTTCGCCTGCATTCAAATTCAGGCGCAGAGTCCGGTTGCGGACAGGCAGTTTGACGCCCGAAAAGACATCCTGAACAAAATCTGCATTGCAGGGCAGGGTGAACACAGTTTTTCCGTTGTGCAGGGCGTAAATTGACAGAAAGCGGTTGTTGACACAGCTCCATGCTTTACCCGGAGCCGATATACGGTAAACGCCGCTTTGTTCAGCAAGCATATGGAAGAACTCCGCAGAGATTCCTCCCGGGGAAGCAACGTACACAGAACGCCAGGACGGGAATTTTCTGCTGACGATTGCTGCAGTTTTGTCGTCGGCGTACCGGGCATACACTTTATCCGCATGATTGGGCTGAACCCGGAAACGCTGAATATCCCAGGGAGATCTTCCCGGAGCTGGAAAGTCTGAGTATAAACTTCTGTTCACGTCCTGCATACCCTGAATCGGCTTCAAATTTTTAACGCATGACAGAACCAGCGGACGGCGTCTTCTGAAATCTGTTTTAATATCAAATCCGGTTAATTTTTTCATCGCCGCAACGGAGTTGTTCCGCTGTGTGACGTAACCTGAACCGTAACAGAAAATCAGAGTTTTGTTATTCTTTTTCAGCAGTTTATCTATTTGTTCTCTTTCTTTTGCGGACAGTTGATAGGTATTGAGGAAACAAATCATTTTGTACTGTTCCGTTTTTCCGGATGAAAGAAAATCATCAAGATACCAGGTGTCAAAAGGCACGCCCGAAGAGGCGAACAGCCAGCCCTGATTTTCCCATAACGAAGCGGCGAGCCAGTTGCGTTCACCATTGATGCTGTCGCGTTTCATGATAACGGCGCATTGCGTTTTGAGCAGGGCGTCTTTTTGGCGGTGGATACGGTCATAGATATCATATCCCGTCTTGATTTCCCGCATAAGCGCAGGATGTCCGAAAGAGTTGTTGTCGATATCAAACATCCACCAGCCGCCGTTGCCGGTTGCAATCTGCTGAGCCGCCTGTTTGCGGAAAGTACTCTTGAATGCTGCGATATTTTGCGGAATACCGATTTTTTCAGTCGTAACTTCATTGCGGTAATTTTCACGCACAAATGAACGGAAATCAAATTCGCTCAACCAGAGTTTGTTATGCTTTCTGAACGAGTTGAACGGCACCAGTTCTCCTGAAATCAGTCCGGGATTGCGATGCTGATAATTCGGCTGGGTCACCAGAATAACAAGCACATCAGCTTCAAAAAAGCGGG
>JAZQYS010000577.1:0-2824 GCA_045633645.1 Victivallaceae bacterium
ACACCACCGATGATGTCTGGGCAAGCCTGAACAAGGTTGATAACTCTCTGGTTGTTGCCTGGGGCCGCACCTCTGAAGAAGCCGGTGCAGCTCTCGAAGCCTTCAAGGCTGACAGCACTCTGACTCTCGGTGATGCTCTGGTCGCCGATGCAACTTCTCTCGCCGACGGCGCACAAGTCGCCGACTTCGACGAAAAGAAATCCAACGGTACCCTGGCGTAAGCCGGGATCCCGATTCCGGTATGACTCACGGGTCATGCCGGAATACCACAGCCAAGACCGCTGAATTTTTTAATAAACTCAGCGGTCTTCTGTTTTTCATACACCGCCCTGCCCTCTTTCTCCGGACGGTGCTTTTGCAATCATCACACGGAATTATTTTGGTGAATAATTTACAAAAAAACTGGAAAAATCACACAAACAATGCTATAGTATAATGTTAAAGTGTATATTTTCTGCTGTCAGATATTATTGCAGTGTTGCGGGTGCAGCAGAAAACTGATAAGTTTTTGATAAGATAAGATATTTGTTATGGATTGCACAGTACAGCAAAGCGGTGTTTACTGCTTGCGTGAATTGATAAACAGGTTGCATCTCACCCCTGATTGGGACGGGATTGTAACAGAAGAAATGCTTTCATTGTATGAAAAGGATTCAATGGATGCATTGCTCAAAATCGGCGAAGCGATGGACTATCAGCCTGAAGTTTGTCAACTTGACAGTTTGACAAACTTCGGGGGACCTGCTATTGTCCTCTTGAAAAACAATCATTATGTTTGTATCATCAGCTGCGCTCAGCTTGCCGGAGAAAAAGTCGGTTTATTCAATCCCCGCGGGCAGAACGGCGCTCAAACAGTCCTGCTTCCTGTTGAACAATTCCGGCAAATCGCCGAAGGACGCTGTATTATTTTTCATAATCTGCGGGATTTTGATGCGCACCGCCATTCTTCTGTTTTTGCACTGGTGTCAGTGGCAAATCATCACCGCATTCCGCTCAATCCGCGGCGGGTCATGCACGATTTTGCTATTTCAAGCGATGAACTTTCTCCCCGTCAATTCATCCGTATCGGTGCCGCCAACCAGATGAAAGTGGCTCACGTCCGGATGCCCTGGAAAATTTTCAGAGGATTGGGCAAGGCTTTTCCCGCCGTCTGCATCAAAAAGAACGGCAAACACTGCATCATCTGCGGATACCGCGAGACTGAAAACGGCGGTCAGCTTGCCGTTATTGACCCGGATTCTCCCCCGCCCCAAGCCGGAGAACGTTTCATTTTCTGGGATCAGGAAACCTACAAAGCACAATCATCCAACTACGGTTACCTGATCAAACGTACCTACAAGCTGACGGATGAAGAACGTCCCTTCGGTCTGCTCTGGTTTGTTCCTGAGTTTATCAGACTTAAAAACGTTTTCGGACATATCGCCTTTGCCGTATTGATGATCAACGTGGTGGCGCTCATCATGCCGCTCTTTTTTCAGATCGTTGTTGATAAAGTGCTTGTCAACCAGAGTTACAACACGCTCAACGTTCTTGTTGCAGCCATTTTCTGTATGTTGGTTTTCAACTCTGTCATGGAGTTTCTGCGGGGCTATCTGCTGCTTTTCGGAACAAACAAGATTGATATTTCAACGGCGACAAAAGTTTTTGACAAACTCATGCATCTGCCGATTGATTTCTTTGACCGGGTTCCCTCCGGAGTTCTGCTCAAACATATGCAGCAGACAGAAAAAATCCGCGGATTCCTTTCAGGGAGTCTCTTTTTTACAGTCCTTGAAATGACCAGTCTTCTGGTTTTTATTCCGTTTCTGCTGCTTTACAGTGTAAAATTAACCTTTGTTGTACTGGGATTTTCTTTTGCCATGGCGTGCGTGATCGGCACACTTATCAAACCGTTCCAGCGCCGGCTGCAGGATCTCTATCAGGCAGAGGGGAAACGTCAGAGTATGCTCGTGGAATCCATTCAGGGAATGCGTACAGTGAAATCTCTTTCTCTTGAACCTGTTCAGAAAGAGGCATGGGCGGATACAACGGCTTTTGCAGTCAACGCTTATTTCCGCGTCGGCAAGATTTCTGTAACGGCAAAAACCTTGAGTCAGCTGCTTGAAATGTCCATGAATGTCTGTGTCATCTGGCTGGGGGCTCTTTCGGTCTTTGACGGAACACTCTCTGTCGGCGCGCTGATCGCATTCCAGATGATTTCAGGAAGAGTTACCGGACCATTGGTCAAACTGGTCTCTCTCGTCCACGAATACCAGCAGATTGCCATCAGCGTACAGATGCTCGGCAATGTGATGAACACCCGTCCGGAACCCGCCGGCGGCGGCGTCCGCAATCCCTTCAAAGGGCATATTGAATTTGAACACGTCAATTTCCGTTATGTTGCAGATGGTCCGATGATTATCCGCGATCTTTCATTCACCCTTCAGCCGGGACAGGTTGTCGGCATTGTCGGGCGTTCAGGTTCCGGTAAAACCACCCTTACAAAACTTTTGCAGGGGTTGTATCCTGTGATGTCGGGCTTGATTAAAATTGACGGCATTGATCTGCGTGAAATAGACAAAGTACATCTGCGGAACAGTATCGGCGTCGTTCTGCAGGAAAACTATTTCTTCAGCGGCACTGTGCGCGATAATCTTTCTCTCACAAAACGCAATGCCTCTCTTGATGAAATCATTGCCGTTACCAAACTTGCCGGAGCTGATGACTTTGTGCAGAATCTTCCCAAAGGTTACGATACCATGCTTGAAGAAAATGCTTCCAATCTTTCCGGCGGTCAGAAACAGCGTCTTGCAATTGCCCGTGCGCTGCTGACCAATCCCCGAAT
>JAZQYS010000578.1:0-6214 GCA_045633645.1 Victivallaceae bacterium
TACTGTTTGCCGTTCCGCCGCTTGAGATGTACATGCTGCCGTTGGAATTGACGGTTGTACTGTTCGCCGTGCCGCCGCTGGAGATATACATACGGCCGCCGGAATTGACCGTGGTGCTGTTTGCTGTACCGCCGGAAAAAATAAAAATGCTGCCGTTGGCAGTCGTGCTGTTTGCCGTGCCGCCGCGGGAGATGTACATGCTGCCGCCGGAATTGATTGTTGTACTGTTCGCCGTGCCGCCGCCGGAGATGTACATACGGCCGCTTTTATAAATTTGAGTGTTGTCTGCTCTGCCTGCGGAAGAAATGTACAAACTTCCCCCTGCGTTGATCGTGGTATTATCAGCTGTACCGCCGGAGGAAATACGCATAAGGTGTTCTCCTGAGGAAGCAAGCGTTTTATCGGCAACGGACTTTGTTCTTGAGACAACTTCACTGGAATTATAAATTTTTACAGCCGAGTCAACAGGTTCTGCATTCGGAGTGAAACCGGGATTCGGGGCAAGAAAATGCAGCTTTTCCACAATACAGTTATTTCCCGCATAATCCGGATCTAAAATGTATTGTTCTTTTGAACTGTCGTAGGTTATAGAAATGATTTTGAGTGTATCAGGAGCCGCCAGCGGATCGCCGTAATAACTTTTGTCATCATCAGAATCTGTAACGATGATTCCGGTATAGTAGTTGGGGTCTGTCACTGAAAGCGATGTGTCATAAGTCATGCCCCAGAGCGTTATTACATGTCCTCCGGTGCGTGTTCCGGCAGTGTTGTAATAGCCGAACATCAAACCTACGGCGTAACCATCCTTCAATTTTTCTACTGCCAGGGTGAAGTTGGAAGTCGTTGCATTCTTTGAGGAAAGGTAGCTGCTGATCGTGATGTTGTCAAAATAGTCTCCGGTATTTGCATAAGGCTTGTCCCACTCGCTCCAACCCGAAGGCGTATAAGAGCCGGTGAAATACCATTGGACAGCATAATAGGCATTTCCTCCATAAAGTTTTCCTTCCCTGAAATTGTCAACAAAGACGGTGAAAATTTCATCTTCATTGGTTGTATCCTGCAGGAGCCATTCCGTATAATAGAGCATATTTGCGGCTGTCGCAGCCCAGCACATCATATCATCCTGGGTGATGGAGGTGCATTTTTCTGCATCAATGATATCTTCATGTTGGAAATAATATCCGTCATAACCTTCTGAAAATGTATCCCAGGTAAGATCATCAAATCCGGCGATAAATGCGTTTTCCGTTTGAGAAACCGCAAATATTGAAAAAGCCGCAGAACCGGCAGTTGTATTTTCCTCTGCTGAAACCGTGATGGTGTTTATTTCTGCGGAATGACCGGGGGAATTTATTGTGCTGTTTCTATTGATAAGTGCTTCGTTAGAATCAAGAGCCGTATATTGTTCTTCAATTTGCGGAATATATTGCAATACGCCGTTTGAAATTTGCTGTTCCATTTATTCCCCCTTGAACTGTCAGACCGTATGCCTTAAATAAGCAATCAGAGTTTTGAGATTTTGGATGTAGTCAGGATGCCGGGTGACTGCCGGATTGTGTCCGGGCATGAAATTTATGACTTTGCCGCCCCATTGATTGACACTTTCTGTCAACATCGGATGAGTGCCGCTTGAAATGGTCGTCTGCATTAAAATCCAAAGCGGTTGAGTCTGCTCCATGTTTGAGTAAATTTCATCCGCTTCAGTGAAATCCATTTCAACAAGTTTTTTGCAGAGCGGATGCCGCGTTTTAGCAATTTTTACAGTATACGGTTCAACCGGATGAACGCTTGGCGGAATTTCATCGGGATCCCCCGGACGCACCCAGCGCAAACCGCTGTTTCCTCTATACCAGGGACAATGCCAGAAGGCGGCGCTTGAACCGTGGAGCAGAAGAAGATTTTTGCCTGTTTCGCAATATCTTTTTACCGCAAGACACGCATCTTCGTCCGGCAGAGGATTTCCGCAGGTCGAAGCAATCATATTGAGTATCAGCAAGTCACAATCTTTTGCCAAATCAAAACGGGTAAAAATGCTCCAGTCATCTTCCGCAAAAATAACATCGGACAGTGTGCCTTTGATTTCCTCAAAAGCACACCGTCCGGGATGAACGCCGTAATGATTATCTGAAGCAAAAATAATCATCTTTTTTTACTTGAAGGTCAAATAGCCGAAGTGATGCATTACACCGCAACTGAGCAACGCAAGAACCAAAAGAATCAGAAGAATAAGTGTCGTTTTTCTTCTGTTCTTTTTTATGACGCCCTGTGCGATGATTTGTCCTTTTTCCCAGGAGGAAAGGGGGCGTTTCGGCGAATTGGTGAAGAAGTTGCCCAGTTCCATCGAAAGACGCAGCGGAAAGTTCAAGGCACATCCCGAAGCTTCAAGGAATCTTCCCAGATCCCTGCGGTAAAGTTTGATCAGTGAGGTCAGAATCATCGGACCTCCGAAAATCAGCAGGATTCCGCAGAGAATAGCGATGATATTCCAGATTGAAACATTTTGCAGAGATTTGACGATAAATGCCACAGAACTGCCGATTGCCGCCAATCCGATACCGCCGCCCATCAACAGCATGGAACCATTCATGCCGCCCTTGGGGTCAGCAGCAGGAGGCGGGAGTTTTCCGGCTGCGATGTTTTTGCTCAGATCCTGCTGGGCTGCGTTGCTTTTGCTGGCAAGCATTTTGTCTGCCTGTTTACCCAGAAATTCTCCGAGTTTGAAGAAAGGACTCATCAGAGCTTCGCCGATGGAAACAGGCTGACGGATGAAGTCTGTGATTTTGGCATTATAAACATCGCCGGTTGCGTCAAAGAATATACCGTGTTTGCCGGGGAAGAGATTCCGCATGTTGCCTGATGTGATGGCAACGGCAAGCTGCATTTTCTTGAGGGCTCCGGGCAATCCGCGGGAGACTTCAACGTAAGCTACGCAGATGTTGCTGGTTGTGACAATGCGTTTATGTTCAGCAATGTTGGTAACAGGAACACTCAAAGAAAAGTGACGTCCGTCCATCACCAGCATTCCTGCCTGCAGCCAGCTGGGCGTGCCGGAAGTGAACAATGCTCCCAGGTTGAGGGAGTTTCTCAAAAACTCTTTCATGTTCGCCTGGAACAGCAGAAGTTTGCGCAGATTGTCAATCTTTGACAGCGTGGAACCGGCTGCAAGATCTTTGGCAATCAAATCTTTGAGAGCGTTGATACTGTCTTCGGCAATAGCTTTTGTCAGTTCCTCTTTTGAAGCGGCAAGCAGGGCAGGGGCGTCGGGACAACGCTTGAACCATTCTCCTGCGGGAACAAGTTTTGCTGAAATCTCAAGCCAGACTTTGCGGGTGAGTTTGTTTTCCTGCAGCAGTTCGCCAATTTCAGTAAAGGCTGCAAATTTTTGAACCTTGTCTTTCCACAGCGGGTTGATTGCGCCGTTGAGGTCAAGGGTGTCCTCAGCGGAGGGCGCGGCGATGGCAAGCTTTTTCAGAAGTTCCATGACTTCCGCCGGGGTACGGACGTCCGCCGTGGAATCTTTTTTTGCCAGACGGTCGGGGTCTGTCGTCAGAAATGACAGTGTCGCAGAACTCAAAAAGTAGTCATCAACGGCATCTTTAATCTGAGCAAACGCATTATAAATGTTTCGGGTGTTTTCTCCGAAAGGAAGAAGTGCAGGATTATTATCCGCTTCCTGATACCAGGCAAGCAGGGCTTTGACTGCTCCGACGAAACTGTCCAGGCGCGCGGCGTTGATTCCGGCAGCTCCGGCGCAGTCCGTTTCGGCTCCGGCTTGTTTGATGGCAAGATTGATGATTGCCGCAAGATTTTCATCTACGGCATCCGGAGTGATGATACCGTCTCCGTTGCAGAGAACGCAATTTTTGATTTGTTTTTCATTGGCGATATCAGCCAGAGAAATTGAGGAAGCATCGGCTTTTCCGAGATTGCTGAGAATTTGTTTTGCAGTAGAAAGGAGTTCTGCTCCGGCGGGAGAATCCGTATTCAGGGCGTCCAGTGCCAGTTCTGTACTTTCTTTATCAAAACCGGAACCGTCTTTCAGGACGTCAGCCATGAATTTGATGGCATCTTTTATTTCGTCTGTCCGGATTTTGGCATTTTTGTCTGAATCAAGATATTCCAGAAATTTCTGGTCTGCTCTGAGGGAATTTGTATCAATGCCGGTGATGGCAAACCAGGCTTCGTCCAGTTCAAGGACGGCTTTCAACTGTTCAAAATCGGCAACAACCGGCTGCCAGGCTCCGCCGATAAGACGAAAGTCCTGAGAGGCTGCTTCTTTTGCGGAATCTGTCGGAATCATATTATATAATACTCCTTATATATTAAGACTGTATGGCAAGTTGTCCTTCTCTGCCGGGAAAATCTGCAAGAACCATATTTCCGACCGGGGCTGTTGCAGCTGTTTCCTGAGCCGCCAATCCCAGGGGAATGACGCGGTATCCTGCGGAAATAACCCGTTTGAGATAATCTTCAAACATCAAAGCACACCTGCCGCCTTCGGCTTCGGCATGAATGGTCAAAACATTGAGATCATCTTCTTTGAGAAGAGAAATTTGAAAGTCGTTGTAATTACTGTCTGTCACGCCGTCGCGTCCCAATGCTTCGTCATAGGTCGGAAGTGTGACGGGAATTTGCAGCTGATCGAGTTTTTCTCCGTCAAGAAGCGGATAAAACGGCGAACTTCCACGGCAGTCGGAATTGTAGGTCAAATCAAATTCTTTTTTGACAGAAAGCAGACGGTTGTTTGCTCTCCAGCCGGGAGCTGCGGTGGTTTGGGGTGCACTTCCGCAGATGCGGGTGAGGGCTTCAATCCCCTTTGTCAATTCCCTGCGCATGTTTTCTTCACTTGAATCCATCAGATGCGCTTGTGCAAAGTGATGGTCCCAGGCGTGAAAACCGTGTTCATGTCCGGCGTCAACTGCGTCGCGGATGACTTGGGCATGATGTTTGCCGATTCCGGGACCCGGCCAGGCGGTTCCCATCAAGATAATCTCAGGTCCGTAAAGTCCGGCGGCATTGGTGCGGAGCATTTTCCAGAGAAATGCCGGTTTCAACAGACGCCAGAGATGACGCCCCATGTTGTCGGGACCGACGGAAAAATAAAAAGTCCCGCAAACGTTGAATTTTGCGAGAATTTCACAAAGGCGCGGCACCCCGCGGCCGGTGCCGCGAAAGGTGTCCACGTCTATACGGAGCGCGATGGTTTTTTTCATTTTGAAAATTCACCGGACTTGATCGCTTCGTTCAGGAAGAAGTCCAATGTCGTTTCAATGGATTGTTCAAGAGTGATATTCGGCTCCCAGTTGATGAAACGCTTGGCGTTTTTGATACTGGGTTTGCGGTGCTGAACATCCTGATATCCTTTGCCGTAGAATGCGCCGGAGTCAACCACGATAAATCCGGCAAACGGCGGGAATTTGTCGCGCAGAGGATGCTGATCGAACTTCTTGACCAGCATTTCAGCCATTTCTTTGATACTGGCTTCGTTGTCGGGATTACCGATGTTGATGATTTTTCCATCGCAACAGCCGTTTTCATTTTCAATGATACGGAACAAGGCTTCGCTGCCCTCTTTGATGTCAACGAAACAGCGTTTCTGTTCGCCGCCGTCAATGAGCTGGATGGGAGAACCCTGTACCAGATTGAGAATCAGCTGAGTGATTGCACGGGAACTGCCGATACGGGCGCTGGTCAAACTGTCAAGACGCGGTCCGATCCAGTTGAAGGGACGGAACAGCGTGAAGTCAAGCTGTCCTTTTGCACCGTAAGCCCAGATAACGCGGTCAAGCAGCTGTTTGCTGCTGGAATAAATCCAACGCTGCATGCTGATGGGACCGGTGATGAGCTTGGAGGTATCCTCGTTGAAGTTGTTGTCGGTGCACATACCGTAAACTTCGCTGGTGGAGGGGAAGATAATGCGTTTGTGATATTTGACGCAGTAACGGACAATCCGCAGGTTTTCTTCAAAGTCCAGTTCAAATACACGCAGGGGATTTCTGGTGTATTCAATGGGCGTTGCAATGGCGACCAGCGGCAGGACGATATCACATTTGCGGATGTGGTATTCAATCCATTCGCGGTGAATGGAAATATCTCCTTCACGGAAGTTGAATCCGGGACGGTCCAGCAGGTGGTCAATATAATTATGACGGAGGTCAAGTCCGTAAACTTCGTATTTGCCGGAATCCAGCAGTCTTTCGCTGATATGGCTGCC
>JAZQYS010000579.1:0-3680 GCA_045633645.1 Victivallaceae bacterium
ATGTTTATTCCGGATTGATTGCAGCGATTTGTTCTGTTCTCTTTTGTGCCGTATCCGTTTATATTTTCTTCTGGCTTCCTGCGGAAAAGAAGTTTGAAACGGCGTATTCCACGATGCGCGAACATATTTTCTGTTCGGTATTGTGTCTGTTTCTTTCAACGATGAGTCTTGTGGCGTTTGCCGCCAATTTCGGATTGCTCTGGGTGGCGGTTGAGGCAACGACGCTTGCCAGTGCGCCGCTGATTGCTTATCACCGTTCTCCGTCTGCAATTGAAGCGATGTGGAAATATCTGGTGATCTGTTCCGTCGGAATCGGTTTGGCGTTGTTCGGAACGTTCATGCTGGGCGTTTCCATGCGTTTTTCCGGAAATCATGCCGAAGGCTTGGGATTCCTGATGATTGCCGATCTTAAAAACACCCTTGATCCTCAGTGGTTCAAGGCGGCATTTTTGTTCTGTCTTGCCGGATACGGACTTAAAATGGGACTTGCGCCTTTCCACGTCTGGATGCCCGATGCCTACGGAGAATCCTGCGGACCGGTTGCGGCACTGCTTTCAGGTGCGCTGGTCAACTGTTCATTTCTGGGCATTATCCGTGTGATGAATGTTGCGCCGGATAAACTTCTGCCCTTCTGCCGTGAGTACCTGATCGGACTGGGTGTGATTTCTCTTGCTGTCGCCGCCTGTTTCATCATCAAACAGACGGACTTCCGCCGGATGCTGGCTTATTCCAGCGTGGAACACATGGGATTGCTTGCCATTCTGTGGGGACTGGGCAGTTATGATGCGGCGGTTCTGCACGTGATGGGACACTCCGCCTGTAAAATGCTGCTGTTTCTGACGGCGGGAAATATTCTGCTTGCCTGGGGAACGGCTAAGAGTTCAGAGATTTCGGGTATGTTCTCATGTCTGCCGGTCACGGGATTCATCTGGTGTGTGAGTATTCTGCTGATTTGCGGTGCGCCGCCGAGTCCGTTGTTTCTGACGGAACTTCTGCTGATCAAAAGTGCCGGTCCGGTTCTGGGCGGAATCGTTCTGCTGCTGCTCTTTGTGATTTTCTGCGGCATGACTTCGACCGCGCTTAAGATGTGCATGGGCAAAGTTGAACACGCCCCCGTTGCCGCGGCGGCGGAAAAGGCAGAACAGCTGATTCTGATACCGGCTCTGCTGGCGATTCTGCCTGTCCTCGCCGGAATTTATTGTATCATACAGTTTTAGGGAGGTATATAAAATGGATAATTCCCTTTTCATCAATATAGACAACGGCAGCGCCGTTCCCGTGGAAAAAGTTCCCGTTCTTGAAACTGAAAAATTCCGCGCATCACTCATGGATGCGGTCAAAAACAAAAAACGTGAGATTCTTTCCTTTTTTGCCATGCCCGAAGGTGAAAGACTCAAACTCATTGCCATTCTGGGTAATGCGCCTGCGCACAAGTTTGAAATTTCTTCCTGTGTGATTGAGTCCTCTTTTGAATCTATGGCAAAAGAAGTTCCCGCCTTTGAACTTTTTGAACGTGAAATCGCTGAACAGTATCCGATTGCTGTGACCGGACATCCGTGGCTCAAACCGGTGCGCAATCCGGATAAAACCGACTTTTATAAAATGTCCGGCGATGCCGTTCACGAAGTGGCAGTCGGTCCCATTCATGCGGGCGTCATTGAACCCGGACACTTCCGTTTTCAGTGTATGGGTGAAGATGTTTACTTTCTGGAAATCGCTCTGGGCTATCAGCACCGGGGTATTGAAAAGCTGATGGAAGGTAAACTTGACAACCGCTTTATCCACATGGTTGAAACCGCCTCCGGCGATACGACGGCAGCGGCGGCAACAGCATGGTCGCATGTCATTGAGGCTTTAAGCGGCAATACGGCCCCCGATGATGCCTGCAAAATCCGTTCCATCGCCATTGAACTGGAGCGCATTGCCTGTCATACGGGCGATCTGGGTGCGCTCTCAGGAGACGTCGCATTTCTGCCGACGGCATCTTTCTGCGGTCGAATCCGCGGAGAATATCTCAATATGACGGCTGAACTCTGCGGCAACCGTTTCGGACGCGGAATCGCCGTTCCCGGCGGTGTCCGTACCTCTCTTGAAAAAGCGCGCGCTGAAAAACTGCTCGCCTGGATTGACCGGGTCCGCCCCGAACTTTATCATGCGCTGGATCTTTTGTTTGACTCCCCCACCGTTCTTGACCGTTTTGAAAACACCGGCAGTGTGTCCCTTGAAACTGCGGAATCCATCGGACTGGTTGGTATGGCAGGGCGTGCAAGCGGTATTAAGCGTGATGTCCGTCACGATTATCCTCTGCCGGAATACGGCGGCAATCCGCCCGCCATGCCTGAAATTGATGTTCAGGGAGACGTCATTGCCCGCGCAAGAATCCGCTATGAGGAAATCAAAGCCTCGCACATCTATCTTGAAAAGCTGCTCAAAGAAGTTCCCGCAGAGGGACTTTCTGCCGCCAAAGCTGAAAATATTACACTCAAACCCGATCACATTGCCGTTTCCGTCACCGAAGCGTGGCGCGGTGCGCTCTGTTATGCGGCTGTTACCGGAAATGACGGCTCTTTCAAGCGTGTTAAAATCGTCGATCCGTCATTTCACAACTGGACGGGATTGGCATTTGCTCTCCGCGGAGAACAGATTTCGCACTTCCCCATTTGCAACAAAAGTTTCAATTTGTCCTACTGTGGATATGATCTGTAAGAAAGAGGTAAAATATGCTTAAAGCTCTCAAAGCCAGAATAATTCAGGGATACCGCACCGGGACTTTTCCGAAAACTGAACCTGTCCTTCCCGATCGTTTTGCCGGTCGTCCCGTCTGGGATAAAGCCCTTTGCACCGACTGCGGCAAGTGTGTTGAAAACTGCCCCGTCAAAGCCGTTGTGAAAAATGACGGAAAAGTGACGGTTGATACCGGCAAATGTATTTTCTGCCGCGACTGCGAAGAAAAATGCTCCTCCGGTGCGCTCAAACTTTCAAAAGAATACCGCCTCGGTGCCATGAGTCGCAGCAATCTTCTTGCCTCTGACGGCATTTATGAACCGGAACGTCCGACAGATAGAGAATTTCTCAAGTTCTGCGGAAAATCTCTTAAAATCCGTCAGATTTCCGCCGGCGGCTGTTCCGCCTGTGAACTGGACTTCAACGTTCTGGGTACGCTCGCCTGGGATATGGGCAGATTCGGTATTCAAGTCGTCGCTTCTCCGCGCCACGCCGATTGTATCCTTGTCACAGGTCCTGTCAGCAGAAATATGCTGCTTGCTCTGAAAAAAGGATACGATGCCGCACCCCGTCCCGTCTGGGTCATCGCCTGCGGCGCCTGCGCTATTTCAGGCGGCATCTACGCCGATTCCCCCGAAACCTGCGGCGGTGTCGAAGAAATCCTTAAACCCGACCTTTACGTCCCCGGCTGTCCGCCCCACCCGGCTGTCCTGCTCGAAGCCATTCTCCGGCTTATGAATAAGAGGTGATGGGAACCGGGGGGAAGAGGAAAAACTTTTTTTCACGGGAAAAAAAAGTTTTTCCTCTTCCCCCCGAGCCCCCCATCTCTTTTTCAAAAAAAGCGGAGTATTTGTTGAGAGGGACTGTTCGCCCCCTGTTGCCATAAAAAAGCCTGCATACCCCTGCGGTAAATCATCGCCCGAGCCATACCAAACTGCGGCAAGCAAACCCTCGGG
>JAZQYS010000580.1:0-4562 GCA_045633645.1 Victivallaceae bacterium
GTATCAACATATTTGGTAACAACGACAACCAGCTGATAAGGATCAGCACTGATAATTTCATCAAGCAGAATCAACCCGTCACGATCTCCTTCAAGGCGCATATCAAGAACGACCAGGTCAAAGACTCCGGGAAGAAACATATCCCGGAATGCAGCAGTGGTATCGGCACATGATATCTGATAGCGTTTCCCGATACGGCTGCACAAAGCTTCTCTGAAATTGCAGTCGTCATCAACAATCAAGATTTTATCCATAATCAATCGCCCTTCCTCAATGTTATAAATATATCACATCCGTCAGATAAATGCAACAAAAATATCACATTTTTTCATACTTTTGCGGAAATTTTCTCATACCCCCCCCAGAATCGAGTAAAATCAGCAGATTGGCACGTTATTTGCTTGTATTATGACAGCAGCAGTGCTATATTTTCGTCAAGTTATTATAAATAAAGGTTCCGAATGGAGAAAAAATGAAACGTAAATCAGTAATCGTTATCGCATCTATCATTGCCGTCACCGCCATCGCATTTTTCGGCATCCGCAACCAGATGAAGAAAAAAGCCACTAACGATGACAATACTATCAAGGTCGGTGCCTTATTACCTCTAACAGGGAGTATCGCAAGTATTGGTAAAGAATTCCAAGATGCACTGCTCTTAGCAGCACATGAAAAAGTAAATCAGTGTTCTGTGGACATTTACGACACAAAAGGTGAAGCAAAAACAGGAGTATTGGCTTTTCAAAGCATGTTGTCGAAACATAAGCCCTCTATTGTCTTTTCTGCGGTAAGTAGCGTTGCATTGTCTGTAAGAGAACAGATTGAAAAAAAATGCATTCCGCATTTTTCAATGGTCGGAGCAGCAGGATTAATTACCCCTCAGGGTAAATTTACCTACAGATGTTTACCGTCTGCTACAGTAGTAGCGAATACAATTGCAGAATGGATAAAAGAAAAAAATTTTTCAAAGACATCTATTTTGCACACCAACGACGAATTGGGAAATAGTTTTTCCGATGCATTAAAGCTTGCTTGTGCTCAAAGGGAAATCCCTATTTACAAAATTTACGACTGCAACATGAATAGAGCAGAATATCAATCCATCGCAACAAAAATTGCAAAGGAAGACACAGACTGTCTTTATGTTGCATCAATTGGTGATAATTTAGCTGAAATTATAAAAGTATTGCGCGTACACGGATATAAAAAAACAATCATATGTGACATGAACCTTACGCCAAATTTAGTTTACAAATGCGGGGATGCGATTCTCAATGTTTTTATTGCCGATTATTGTACTCCACACAATGATGAATACAACTCTTTTGTTACACGATTTAAAAGCAAGTACGGATACAAGCCCAATACTCCTGCTCTGTTAAGTTATGAAACATTCCGTATTTATTTTGCAGCAATAGAAAAATTTGGACAGAACGCGTGGATTCAAGGGAACAAGGTTAATAATTTTACTTTTAATGGAATGCTCGGAAAAATAACTGTTAAAAATCACGAGCTATGGTTTCCGTTGGAGGTCAGAAAGGCAACGAAGAACAATGCAAAAACGATGTACTAAATTAGAAGAGTATGATGATATCACAAAAATTGACCCCTCTTTAGATATAGTTTCTGCTACTTTACTATTTAATCTTTCAGAAAAAAATAGCGATGAAAACATTGGGAATATTCAAATAAGAGGATTTTCACAGGAACAAATAAAAGAGTACCGGCAATCGGTAAAATCTATTTACGCGGCAGTGAATTCGCAAGGACTAACTATCACGAAAGAGATGAGTACTAAAGGATGTCTTTCTTTTACACTGATTGTGCCTTATAATACCAACAGGGACTCTGACTCCAAGTGGGAGTATAATGAAGTTTATGGTATTTTAAAATCTGATGAAAATCGTGAGACTGTTTCGGATTTACTAGGAGGAGATGAAAACAGCTTTAAGCGACTATGTACCACTATTCAATACTATGGGATGTTGACATTTCAAATGAATAAAAGCGATGGTTCCCCTCCTAATTGGGAAAACACAGATAACGTTTTTATTACATTTTTAACATTCCCAAGCAAAACATCTAATTCATGTCTATTGTTTTCAAAAAAAGAAATAAAATCTTCGGGCAGAGAGTTAGTATGGGGATTTTATCTTCGTATTTTTTTTCAAATTCATATGCGAGAAATCAATACGGAAGCTACAAAATCTGCGCTGGCGTCCATTATGTCGCGGAATGGTTCGCATAATATCGGCAGTCATGTGCTTGCGGCGTTGAGCCATAATGTGGGAACAATGCCTGATGACCGTGTGTTGTATCAGTATATTCAGCAGCGCATGGACTATATTGCTACAGCAACCAGTGATTTCCCGGTTTGGAAAAATCCGACGATGTTTTTCCAGAATATAATGAGAACTTTTTTCTCTCAAAGACATTTGCTGGAATATATCGCAGGCAGTGAAAAACTGCACGCCTACCGTTTTCAGGATCCTAATTTAAGCGGCTCAGCACAGAAGAATCAGGAAAATACCATCAAGATTTATGTACGCAATACCGGAATGAAGGATAAGGAGAACCAGCATTTTATACACTATCCGGACAAGAAATTCATCCATTTCGGCGATCAAAACCAATATCCGGATGATGTAAGACTTGCCATTCCCGGCGGTGTTGTCGGCGAACATGCGTTCTTTACAATTCTTGAAAATATCATCCGCAATGCAGCAAAACATGGTTGGGCGGTTGAAAATAAAAATGCAAAGAATCTGGAAATTTATATAGATTTCAAGTCCGAGCCAGACAAGGACCATGTGGTTTTTACAATTTGGGATAACATGTCCAATGTATTAGCACCTGTCCAACGCAATGTGGATAAGGTTTCTGAAAAATATGCCCGTTTCCTCAAAATATTGAGTAAAGTAGAAGACTCGAAAAGTAAAATAAGACGTGACTGGATCAAAGATAACTTCGCTGGTTTTTTAGAAAATAATGAGGATATCAATACCTGTCTTGAAAAAGCAAGCAGAGACAGTAAGAAATTTGAAGCTTTTCTTAACACACCTTTAACTAAAGGCGAAATAAAAGCTTTAATGGAAGCCCGTCGAAAAGAAGGTCCTGAAAATGAAAGAATAACGATTAATGACCTGCCTTTGCATTGGCGTCAGCAGCTGCTGCTGACTGAACCTTTTATTACAGAACAGGGTGAACTCCGGCGCGCCAACTGGGGACTTGCCGAAATGAAAATTTCTGCCGGATATCTGGCAAGCCGCAGCATTGAGGAAATCGGCGGCTTGAAATCCGATGCGGACAATCCTATTTTACTGCCGTTGGCTGTACCCGGCGTATGTAATTGTCGTAATAATCAAAATGGTGGTATCCGTTGTGAAACACCTCAAACTTGCAAAGATAAAAACTGTCCGATAAAAAATAAAGTCTATCATTTGGGCTATCAATTCAAGATATTCAAACCCAAAGAGATACTGATTATTCTGTCTGACGACCAAAAAATTGACTTTGCAAATTCTTGTATTGACTTTGAGAATTTTCGTAAGGAAGGAATTTATTTTGCAGTTATAAAAAATGGCTCCTGCCAGTTGCTGCCGGATAAGGACAATAATGCCCCCTTGGAGTCTTTTGACTTTGAATATGTGGTGGTAGAAAAAGACCAATCCTGCGAAAACGAAAAATCATTCTTTGATAAAGATGAAAATAAAAAACGACTGCCTTTCAGACAAATTAAAATTAAAATTGAACTGTCAGACATCCAATCCCCCCAAAAAGTTCGGCTAAAGGTTTACCGGGCTTGGTTAGGGCAATTGAACGCCTCTTCTGATATCTCCATGCAACTGCAGACAGAGAGCGATTCCGGTTCCGGACAGGGGCTGATAACCAATCAAGATTTACTGAAATTCGTTTTGGAAAATTGTTACCACTCCGTGATTACTTCTCAGATTGACTTTTCTGCAAATACACCGGCAGCACACAACATCCTGTCACTGCTGGCACTTTATCCATACTCTGCTGATGAAATTACGGAAAATATTGACGGAAATATCTGCAATGTTTTTGAGGACATCCTGCAAACGCGCTGTAAAAAATTATGCGAAAATTACAAAGATATTTACGACATGATTTGCAAAGGACCTACAATGCAGAATGATTGGTTTACGGCTCAATTTGCTCAGAGGATTCAAAATGCCGGCAAAGAGGAAATCATTAAAAACATGCCTCCGTCAGTCTTTAATACATTTATGGAAATGTTTTCAGGAAACAACGGAGATGATTTTAATATCTTTGACATTCTTGAAGAACGTAAAAACCTTTTTGATGAAAGCACATCTCCTTTTGCAGCACTGGTTTCTTCCAATGATATTCCGCCGCTGCAGCAGCTTGCCAATGCTCTTGAGACCGCCTACCGGAATACAGATATCCTGTTGCGCAAATATGAAGAGCGTATTGTCACCCTGCCGACAGAATACTCTTCTTCCAGCAAAAATGACAACACCGGAAATACCCCCCAAGAGTTCAGCAAAAATCTTAAAGAGACCCTCGGCATAAAGCTC
>JAZQYS010000581.1:0-1084 GCA_045633645.1 Victivallaceae bacterium
TTTGACAATAACCACACCCAACTCGCGGGAATAGACGGTAAGTGTCCGTGAGTTTTCATCACTTGACAGCTGCATGACTGTCGCAGAGAGCATGATTTCAACACCAACCTCCTGCGCCTGTTTCAAAACTCTGCCCGCATATTCAGGACCGGTTAACTCTTCGTTGAAACGGTGGATACCGAATCCGGAGTGAATGCACTGCATCAGCACGCCGCCGGGACGTGAAAGACGTTCAAGAAGAAGAGTCTTTTTACCGGCTTTGGCACAGCGGGCGGCGGCTCCGAGTCCGGCGGCACCGCCGCCGATAACGGCTATATCAACAGTTAAAGTTTTCATTTCTCTTCACCTCCCAGCAAACCGGAAACAAGCATACCGCCCCTTTCGCGCTTGACGATTTCCGCAAGCTGAACTCCCGTTTCCTGTGCAATGATTTTCATAATTTCGATGGTGCAGAATCCGCTCTGACAGCGTCCCATTCCGGCACGGGTGGCAAGTTTCACGCCGTCAAGCGTCGTATGTCCCCGGCGGACGGCAATGCGAATTTCTGCCTCGGAAACCTTTTCACAACGGCAGATGATATTTGTCCATGCGGGATCTTCTTTGAAAAGTTCATCCGCCTTTTCAGGAGATATTTCACGGACGGACGGTACTTTTTCAGGAAAAATATACGGCGTATCTTTTTCAATGAGTTCCACGCCGTCTTTTTCAAGCAGTTCACAGAGCAATTCTGCCACAGCGGGCGCAGAGGTCAATCCGGGCGACTGGATTCCCGCGCATTGAATGAACCGGGGAGCCTTGTCGGATATCTGAATAAAAAAGTCCTCTTTTCCCTCAATCACCGGACGGGAACCTGAAAAGGAGGTAATCAAATCTTTTTCAGAAATACCGGATACCATATTTTTTGCCAGAGCAAAAATCGCCTGTTTATTGAGTTGAGTTGTGGCATTATCGCTTTTGTCATCCGTAATCTGCGCGGTGGGTCCGACCATCGTGGTTCCGCCCGCCGTGGGAATAACCAGAACGCCCTTGGTGTGTTTATCGGGAACAGGAAAAATAACCCGCTGCGGACGTCCAGGAGAAAGGC
>JAZQYS010000582.1:0-3900 GCA_045633645.1 Victivallaceae bacterium
GGGATATTTGTAAGGAGCGGTGTGTTCCTTGACGTAGTTCTGGATTTCCTTCTTGAGGGCATCTGTTTTTTCGGTGCCCTTGACAAGAACGATGCTTGCTTTGACTACCTGACCGCGGATTTCATCGGGAGCGGCAGTAACGGCACATTCCAATACATAGGGAAGTTCCATGATGACGCTTTCGATTTCGAAGGGACCGATGCGGTAACCGCTTGATTTGATGAGGTCGTCGGTGCGTCCGACGTACCAGTAGTATCCGTCTTCATCTTTCCAGGCGGTATCGCCGGTGTGGTAAATGCCGTCTTTCCAGCTTTCTCCGGTTTGTTCCGCATCTTTGTAATATTCAAGGAAAAGTCCGCAGACTTCATTCTTTTGTGCCTTGATGACGATTTCTCCGACTTCTCCGGATTTGACCGGATTGTTGTCATAATCAACAAGTTCCACATTGTACATAGGAGAGGGTTTTCCCATGGAACCGGGCTTGGGTGTCATGCCGAGCAAATTGCCGATGGTGAGCGTGGTTTCGGTCTGTCCGAATCCCTCCATGACTTTGATACCGGTTGCTTTGTAGAACTGGTTGAAAACTTCGGGATTGAGAGCCTCTCCGGCAATCGTCGCATATTTGAGACTTGAAAGATCAAACTTTGAGAGATCCTCTTTGATGAAGAAACGGTACATCGTAGGCGGCGCACAGAACGTCGTTACTTTGTACTTGCTGAACAAGTTGAGGATATCCTCAGCAATAAAGCGGTCAAAGTCATAGACAAGAACGGCACTTTCACAGAGCCACTGACCGTAGATTTTACCCCAGAGAGCCTTGCCCCATCCGGTGTCGCTGATGGTGAAATGCAGTCCGTCGGGCTGAACATTGTGCCACCATCTGGCAGTGATGATGTGTCCCAGTGGATAGGTCTGGGAGTGCAGGACTGCCTTGGGATAACCGGTCGTTCCTGAACTGAAAAACATGATTCCGGGATCCGTTGCTTTGAGTCCTGCGGGACGCTCAAAAACATCGCTGTAACGCGGTAAATCCGCATTGAAGTCGTGCCAACCCTCCCGCTGACCGTTGATGATGATTTTGCATTCAACCGAGGGACATTTTGCCGCCGCTTCATCAGCGGCTTCGGTGACATTGCCGTCAGCAGTACAGATAACAGCCTTGACCTGAGAGTAATTGAAACGGTATTCAAAGTCTTTGGCAAGCAGCTGATTAGAGGCGGGCAGGGCAATTGCTCCGATACGGTGCAGCGCGTTGATGACAAACCAGAACTGGTAATGCCGCTTCATGACCAGCATGACGATATCGCCTTTTTTGATTCCAAGAGTACTCAGATAATTGGCAGTTTTTGCCGAATTACGGGCAATATCGGCAAAGGTGAACTTTTTGCAGTTCTGCTGTTCATCAACCCAGACCATTGCGGTTTTATCCGGACACTTTTCCGCAAGAGCATCCACAACGTCATAGGCAAAGTTGAAATCTTCGGGAATATTGAAGTCAACGCTTTTGAGATGTCCCTCTTCATCAAGGGTTTCATTCATGAATTTGTGATAAATAAGTTCATCCGTCGGTTTTACCACAATATCAGCAGACTGTTCCGAATCGGAGCGGTATTCATGGGAACCGTCACTTTCAAAGACGATGGCGAGAAATTCGCATGTTTCATCTCCGACAGCGACCATGCCGTGCGGACGGGAAGAGTCATATAAAATACTGTCTCCCGGCTCCATATATTCGATTTTGTCATCAAGCTGAACTTTGAGACGTCCTTTGAGAATGTAGTCAAATTCCTGTCCGGCATGAGTTGCCAGGTGGATGGGCGTATCATCGGGCTGGGGTGGCGCTTTGACCACAAACGGATCGGTTTTGCGGTTTTTGAGCATTGAAGCCAGGTGACGGTATTCAAAACCCGCACGCCGTTTCAAGGGCATACCGCCGCCTTTTTTCGTCAGGGTATAAAAGGATAACTTCGGAGATTCACCTGAAACAAGCGTACTGATATCCACACCGAAACGGTTGGCACAGCGGAGAATAAAGGTGAAGGAACTGTCAACTTTTCCCTCTTCATGAGCAATGTATTCCTCTTCGGAAATGTTGGTAATTCGAGCCATCTCCGCGATGGAAATATCCAGAATCGTTCGGATCTCCCTTATGCGTTTGCCCATTGTTACCAGCTGATTGTCCATTTCCTTTTTTCTCCTATGCTGTTGGAAAATGTTTTACTCTTCGTCTTTATTGAATTTGTTGCGGCGTCTTTCAAGCTCGGTCAGGAAAATCTTGCGGAGTCGGATGTTCTTGGGAGTAACTTCCACAAGTTCATCATCATCAATGTATTCCAGAGCCTGTTCCAGGGACATTTTTCTTGCGGGAATGATTTTGATATTGCGGTCGCTTCCGGCGGCGCGCATGTTGGTCAGCTGCTTTTCTTTCTGCACGTTGACAACAAGGTCATTGTCTTTGCAGTGTTCTCCGACGATCATGCCTTCATAAGCCTCTGTGCCGGGATCGATGAAAAATTCTCCGCGCAGCTGAAGAGCATCAATGGCAAAGGGAACGGCTTTACCGCCTGCCATACTGACCATAACGCCGTTCAGACGTGAGGGAAGGGCGCCTTTGTAGGGTTCGTAGTGATCAAACAAATGAGAGATGACCGCTTCACCCTGACTGGCAGTCAACGCTTTGCTGCGGAGACCGATCAGACCGCGGGTCGGAATGTAAAATTCAAGCAGCTGACGGGTTCCTCTTGACTCCATCTGAATCATTTCGCCGTGGCGGATACCCACCATTTCAATAATTTTTCCGGCGGATTCAGAGGGAACGTCAACAGAGAGCCGTTCAACAGGTTCATTTTTAACGCCGTCAATCTCTTTGATGATGACCTGAGGTTTGCCGACTGCAAGTTCGTATCCCTCGCGGCGCATATTTTCAATTAAAATGGCAAGGTGCAGAACACCGCGTCCGGAAACTTTGAAAGCGTCACCGGAAACCATTTCTTCAACTCTTAAAGCCACATCACGTTCAGTTTCTTTGAAGAGCCTTTCGCGCAGCTGACGGCTGCTGACAAATTTTCCCTCTTTGCCGAAAAGCGGAGAATCGTTGATTCTGAACGTCATGGAAATAGTCGGTTCGTCAATGGCGATTGCAGGCATACCTTCGGGGGATTCCGCATCGCAGATTGTGTCGGAAATATCAATATCGGTAATACCGACGATGGCGCACAAATCGCCGCATTCAACGGTTTGAGTTTCTTTTCTTTCAAGACCTTCAAAGGTGAACAGCTGCTTGACAACAGCCTGTTTCAGAGAGCCGTCACGTTTGACGATGGTCATGGGTTTGCCGATATCCAGTGTACCGCGATAGACGCGTCCGATACCGATTCTGCCGACGAAGTTGGAGTAATCCAGCGTTGCAACCTGCGCCTGAACGGGACCGGGGACCTTTTCCGGTTCGGGAACGTATTTGATAATGGCATCCAGCAGCGGGGTGATGGAAACGCGTTCATCATCAAGATCGGCAACGGCCCAACCGTCTCTGCCGCTTGCGTAGAGAACGGGGAAATCCAGCTGTTCATCGCTGGCATTAAGTTCACAGAAAAGGTCAAAAACTTTGTTGCAGATTTCCATCGGACGGGCATCGGGTTTGTCAATTTTGTTGACGACCACGATGGGGCGCAGTCCCAGCTGGAGAGCTTTATCCAGCACGAAACGGGTCTGCGGCATGGGACCTTCAGCAGCATCCACAAGAAGCAGAACGCCGTCGGCAAGTTTGAGAACGCGCTCAACCTGTCCGCCGAAGTCACTGTGTCCGGGAGTGTCGATGATGTTGATTTTAGTATCGTTGTAGGTGATACTGATATTCTTTGACAGAATGGTGATACCGCGTTCACGTTCCAGATCGTTGCT
>JAZQYS010000583.1:0-8477 GCA_045633645.1 Victivallaceae bacterium
GAGTGCGCCGCTAAAAACAGTGTTCCCGGCTTTGAGATTCCCGGTCTTGCTGAAGTTTCTGTTTTGCTTCAATCTCCGGCTCCGGAAGTTGACAGTGTCCGTGAAAAACTCTGTCAGGGGTGCGGCAGTCTGCTGAATACCGTTGCAAACAAAGAGTTCAGATCTTTTTTTGCGGAAATCCTCTCTCTGCTTGAAGAGCAGGGAAGCCGGGTTTATCTTCAGGCGGTCAGGAAGGATGCTTGTTTTGCCGATGATGAATTTTTTGCCCTGCCGTTTCTGGTTGCGGATTTTTACCGTCTTGCTGCTGAACGATTTTCCGGTGGCAGCCTTTATACGCTGTTTGAGACAGAAGTTTCCCGGTCTCTTGCGTGGGCGTTTGTTGATTCTCTTGATATGCCGGAAATTCTCAAAAAGTTTTTTGCCGGCTTTTGCGGCGATGAATTTATGTTTGAAAACAAAAGTCTTTCGTTGAGAAAAATCTTGCCCAATTCCGGAGAATAGCCTTTTTTACGGTGATATAAAAGACCGAACTTGTCAGTTTTGAGCCTCAAAATTGCTTGAAGTCAAAGAAAATCACAGAAAAAATGTTATTTTCTTGTAATTTGGGATGAAAAATTATACTTCAAGGAGTATATTATTCAAAATGTATATTTGCAGGAGGTTTTTGAACCTGCGGCAAATACGAAAACAAAACCAATCCAGGAGGATTTTATTATGCAGGTACCTTTGCTTGATCTTCGTGCGCAGTACAGCCCCCTCAAGGCTGAAATTCTTGAAACCGTTGCTGAACTGTGTGATTCCCAGCGTTTCATTCTCGGACCCAAAGTTGAAGCTTTTGAGCAGGAACTTGCAGCTTATTGCCAGTCCGGCGGTGCCGTCGGTGTCACCAGCGGTTCCGATGCTCTGATCATCGCTCTGATGGTTGAAGGTGTCAAGCCCGGAGATGAAATCATCACTTCTCCCTTCACTTTCTTTGCAACCGTCGGTGCTATCGTCCGTTGCGGTGCCAAACCCGTCTTCGCCGATATTGACCCTGTGACCTTCAACATCGATCCTGCAAAAATCGCAGAAAAGATTACCCCCAAGACCCGCGGTATCATTCCCGTTCACCTGTTCGGACAGGCGGCGGATATGGATCCGATCATGGAAATCGCCGAAGCCAACAACCTTTTCGTCATTGAAGATGCCTGTCAGGCCATCGGTGCCGAATACAAAGGCAAACGTGTCGGTTCCATCGGTAACTACGGTGCTTTCAGCTTCTTCCCCAGCAAGAACCTGGGCTGCTTCGGTGACGGCGGAGCCGTGACCTGCCGTGCTGAAAAGACCGATATTCTCAAGATTTTCCGCAACCATGGTCAGAGCAAGACCTATATCCACGAGTATGTCGGCGGCAACTTCCGTCTGGATGCGCTGCAGGCTGCGATTCTTTCCATCAAACTGCGTCACCTTGACTCCTGGAGCGTCGCCCGTCAGAACAACGCCGAAGATTACAAGAAACTCTTTGCCGAAGCGGGAATTACTGATGATATGATTACTTTGCCCGCCTGTGCAGATTACTCTGTCCGTCACATCTACAACCAGTTCTGCATCCGTGTCCATGACGGCAAACGCGATGCGCTCAAGAACTATCTGGCTGAAAATAACGTCGGCTGCGCCATTTACTATCCCCTGTCTCTGCATCTGCAGGAGTGCTTCAAGGATCTGGGCGGCAAGGTCGGTGATTATCCGGAATGTGAAAAGGCGACTTCTGAAGTTCTGGCTCTGCCGATTTTCGGAGAAACCACGCCCGAACAGCGCGCCTACGTTGTTGAAACCATTGCCAAATTCTTCAAGTAAGAAGTTTGCAAAGTGGCACATCACAGCGATACAGAAAAAGTTGAATTCAAGCCGCAGACCTATCTGCGGCTGATTTCTTATGCCCGTCCGTACTGGCTGCGCCTGACGATCGGTATTGTTGCCGGTATGCTGGCAGGCGGCTCTCTCTTTTTCGGATTGATGATGATTCCGCAGCTTGTGGGCGTTGTTGATTCCGGAAAGGGAAATAAAGTTGCCGTTTCCCGTCAGGCTCAGGCAGAACAGGTTGGCAAAGCCGTTTCACAATCCGGGTTGACCGCTGCTCAGAAAGTTGAAGCTGTTGACAGGATTTTAAATCCGCCGGATTCTGATCCGCAGTTGACAAAACTCTTGAAACAGGCGGAGTCGGCAATCAAAAGTTACCGTCTGCCCTGCCGTCTTGAGAAACGGACTCTTTATGTGTCCTGGCCTGTTGAATTTCAATTCGATCTGGTCAAGAGCAACGGTCAGCTTGCATGGCAGGTTTTTGCCGTTTATACATTCATGTTTGTTTTTGCCTGGCTGATAAAGTCTGTGGCGCACTACGTCAATGCGTATTGTACGCGTATGGTCGGTGCCTGTGTCGTGGCGGATTTGCGTGAGATTATTTTCAAAAAGCTTTCAGGTCAATCGCTTTCGTTTTATGCCAACATGGATGTCGGACACTTGATCAGCCGCTGTACAAATGATACATCGGCTCTTGAAGACTCCATTTCACATTCGGTTGAAGATTTGACCAGTGCGCCGATTCAGATTCTTGCCTGTTTTGCTGCAATTCTGGTTGCCTGTAAAGAATACAACAGTTTTTCTCTTGCCGTGATTCTCTTCATCGGAGTTCCGGTGTTGATTGTGCCGATGCACATTTTGGGACGTAAAATCCGCAAAATTTACAGAAAAAGTTTTGCCGCTATTGCCGATGTGTTTTCGCGTATGCATGAAACTTTTTCAGGAATCAAAGTTGTCAAAGCCTGTTATACTGAGGAATATGAAAACAACCGTTTTTATGAAAACAACCGCAAGTATCTCAAACAGGTTTTGAAAGCCATGCGTTTGCAGTTGCTGGTTTCCCCCACAATGGAGTTTGTTGCCGTTCTGGGAACGCTGGTTTTTTTGGTTTATTCTTATTGGGACGGCGTGACCATCACCCAGCTGGCGGCGTTGCTGTCTCCGGCATTTATGGCGTACCGTCCGATTAAATCTCTGTCAAAAGTTGTGGCATTGATTCAGCGTTCCATGGCGGCGGCGGACCGTTTCTTTGCTCTGCTTGATACGGATACCTCTCTGCCTGAAAAGAAAGACGCAAAAAAACTTGAGTCTTTCTCTCAGGGAATTGAACTTGAAAATGTCTCATTCAGATACGGCGACAAACAAATTCTCAAGGATATCAACCTTTCCATTCCGCGCGGCAGTATGGTTGCTGTTGTCGGTGAAACCGGTTCCGGAAAATCCACAATCGCCAATCTGATAGCCCGTTTTTACGATGCGACTTCAGGTAGTATCCGCATTGACGGCGTGGATGTGCGCGATTGTGAAATTGCCTCTCTCCGCAAGCTGATCGGAGTCGTGACGCAGGAACCTGTGCTTTTCAACGAGTCCATTGCCGACAATATTGCTTACGGCAACGAGGGTGCTTCGCGTGAAGATATTATCAATGCTGCGAAACTTGCCAATGCGCACGAGTTTATTGTCAGCGGCCGCCATGTCGGAGATTACGATGCCGGAGTCGGTGAAAAGGGATTCAAACTTTCCGGCGGCGAAAAGCAGCGTATTGCCATTGCCCGTGCAATTTTGAGAAATCCGCCCATTCTGATTCTGGATGAGGCGACCAGTGCCCTGGATACCGTGACTGAACGTCAGGTTCAGGAGGCTCTCAACCGTGTTATGGCAAACCGCACCGTTTTTGCCATTGCCCACCGATTGAGTACGATCCGCCATGCGGACTGTATTATCGTGCTTCAGCAGGGCAAAATCGTGGAGTCCGGTACGCATGATGAACTTCTTGCTCTGGGCGGCATTTACCGCAGACTCCATGATACGCAGTTTTCGCATTAAGTGATTTTGCGGGGGGAAGTGAAAATGAAGTTGCCCGAGGCCATTCATTTTATCGGTATCGGCGGAGCCGGCATGGCACCTATGGCGGAGCTGCTGCTGGCGCGCGGTGTGAAAATATCCGGTTCAGATCTTGCGTTCAACGAAAAATGCCGTCATCTTGAAGAGGGCGGCGCAGTTATCAGAACAGGACATGCTTCAGAAAATGTGCCGGATGATACCGGTATGATTGTTTTTTCCTCTGCCGTGCAGGAAGATAATCCGGAAAGAATCCGCGGCAGGGAATTGAATATCCCCGAAATGCGGCGCGGAGAATTTCTTGCATTCTTTCTTTCTCTGTACCGCAGAGTTGCTGCGGTTTCAGGTTCTCACGGCAAAAGCTCCATTACGGCAATGCTGGTTCACATTCTGCTTGAGTGCGGTTTTCATCCGGGCTATATGATCGGTGCCGCTGTACCGGGAGGAAAATCCTCTGACGGAGGTGAGGGAGATGATATTTTTGTGACTGAAGCAGATGAATCTGATGCCACGCACAAACTGCTTTCTCCTTATCTTGGAATCGTTCCCAATGTTGATGGCGATCACGCCTGGAGTGTCGGCGGTGATGAGGCATTGAAAGAAAATTTCAGAATTTTTGCCCGCCGTTCTGAAAAGGTTCTCTGTTTTGATACTGAGAAAGAACTTTTTTCAGGCATGGGTAATCTTGTGATGTTTCCTCTGCCGCCTGAAAATGAAACTTTTGCCTGCCACTGCGGCTTTATGGCTCTCAACGCCCGTCTTGCCGTTGAAAGTGCCGTACAGCTGGGCTGTGACCGTCAAAAGGCGATTGAAGCGGTTTCTTCCTACAAGGGCATCAACCGGCGGATGACGCTTCACCGCAACGATGAAAATCTTATTGTTATCGAGGATTACGCACATCATCCGAAAGAAGTTGCCAGTTCCATCAATTTTCTGAGGATCAAGTATCCTGAACATCATCTGCGGATTGTTTTTCAGCCGCACCGCTATGCGCGTCTGGAAAAATTCTTTGATGATTTTGTCCGGGTTCTGCGCGGCGCGGATTCTCTCTTTACTGTTCCTGTTTTTGCTGCGTGGACTGAAAGCGGAAAAGTTGATTCTGCTATGCTTGCCGGTGAGTGCGGCGGCGTTTACGTTTCAGGTTCCCGGCAGGAAACTGCTGAAAAAGTTCTTGTTCCGCCTGAAGACGGCAGAAAATTGCTGATTGCCGTTCTCGGTGCGGGCGATATTGAAGAAATCATACCATATCTGTAATATTTCCGGGGGGATAATATGTATAACTGTATCATTTGCCGTTACCATGAGATTGCAACCAAAGGCAACAACCGCAATATGTTTGAACGCTGTCTGGTGGATAATATCCGCCGTCTGCTCAAAGGTATCGTTGACTGCAAAGTTCTGCGCATCAGAGGACGTATCTGGATTGAACATCCTGAAAAGAGAAATTATACTCCTGATGAAGTTCAGGCGATGGTTCCGGCTTTGCAGAAAGCATTCGGAATTGAAACGTTTTCTCCTGCCATGCGTGTTGACAGCGACATGGATGCCATCCGCAATACTGTTATAAACATGATTCCCCGCGTGTTTGAGGGAAAACCCGATACTGTGACGTTCCGTGTGCGTGCGCGGCGCAGCAACAAGCGTTTCCCTTTAAAAAGCAAAGACATTGAAATTGATCTGGTCTCTGCGGTTGCAAGCTGCTTTGACCACAGACGTTTTAAACTTAATCTCAATGATGATGCGGAGTTGACTTTGGGTTGTGAAGTCCGTGATGAGTTTTCTCTGCTGTACTTTGATACCTACAACGGTCCCGGCGGACTGCCTGTCGGCAGCAATCCCAAGGTGCTTACGCTGCTTTCAGGCGGTATTGATTCGCCTGTTGCGGCATATCTTATCATGAAACGCGGTTCGCCGACGGATTTTGTTTCATTCCACAGTTTTCCCTACACGCCTGAGGAAACAACAGATAAAGTCAAAGGCATTGCCGCCCATCTCAACACCTTTCAGGCAGGCGGAAAACTTCATCTGGTGAATCTGTTGGAGTTCCAGAAAGCCGTCCGGGATAACTGTTCTGAACGCTTGCGGACAGTTCTTTACCGTCGTGCCATGCTGCGTATTGCTGAACGTATCGCTCAGGAAACCGGCTGCCGCGCTCTGGTAACGGGAGATGCTCTGGGGCAGGTTGCAAGTCAGACCCTTGTTAATATGGATACCATCAACCGCGCAATTGATATGCTCGTTCTGCGTCCTGTTGTGGGTGAAGATAAACTTGATACCATTGCCACTGCGGAAAAGATCGGTACCATGAAACTTTCTGAAAAGCAGGTTCCCGACAGCTGTACGGTTTTTGCGCCCTCAAGTCCTGCGACTTCTGCGCCGCTTGTGATTGCAGAAAAAGAGGAACAGCTTATTCCTGACTATGCCGGAATCATTGAAAGAATCGTTTCTTCAAGAGAGGTCATTCAGGGCATTTGAGGCACGAAAAGTTATGTTTGAAATGTTTTCCGGTTTTCTGAACTCTGTTTATTTCGGCATTACCGCCATGGTGATTGTCGGCAGCAGCTGGTGTCTGGTCGGACTTGTAATGGGGGATGCGCCGAAAAAGAATGTTGATACCAGCATGGTTCAGTTTTTCGGTGCTGCTTTCAGCTGTCTGGTGAGTTTGATTCTCTGGATTGCTGCAATACCAACAGTGAACTGTTCTCTTGGAGTTCTCTTTCTTGCCTGCGGCGTTTATGCAATGGGGACATTTTTGAATTTTTACATGCTTCAATTCATGTCCGCCGCCATGCAGCTGGGCCCCAACGGGGTAATCTGGGCAATCATTCAATCGGCTTTCATCTTTCCTTTTATCGGCGGAATTTTGTTTTTTGATGTGAAATTCACCCTTCTGCGTGGAGTCGGTATTTTTCTGCTTCTTGCGGCACTTTTCTGTTTCGGAAGAGTTAAAGATAATTCCGTCAAAGGCTCCGACGGTAAATGGAAGCGTCTGGCTTTCATCTGCTTCGGAATCGTTGCCATTCAGCAGAACTTGACCACTGCACCCTCTTATTTTGAGGAAGCGCGCGAAATTCCCAGTATCGTGCGGACTTTGGCGAACTCTTTCGGAATCCTGCTTGCGGCTGTCATTTCAAACGGAATCAAAATCGCCCGGCAGCCCGAGTTTAAAGATGTCTTGAAAAAGAGTTTCTTCAATTGGCACTTGTGGAAATATGTCTGCGCCTTGCAGTTTTTCGGACTGCTGTTTGCCTATACACTGCAATTCCCCGGTATGGATATCATGGCAAAAGCAGGCCTGGGCGGTATGTGTTACCCTGCAATGGTCGGTTCCTGTATCGTTTCTTTCACGCTGACAAGCGTATTTATTCTCAAAGAAAAGGTGCGGAAAATCCAGATGGCAGCACTGATTCTGTGTATCATCGGCATAGTCCTCATCTGTCTGCCCGCTTAATCCCGATAAGTAGATGGGAATCGGGGGAAGGAGAAAAACTTTTTTTCACGGGAAAAAGCCGAAACGTCGGCTTCGGTATATTTTTGTTTCCTCCCTGTCCACCGTAGCCTTGTGCGAAGGCGGATCCTCTTTTCAAAAAAAAGCGGGGTATTTGTTGAGGGAGAATCTGTTTGGTATTGGTGTATCCCTATTGGTTAAGGGAATTTGCCAGACGTACCGCTGCCGCCCTGAGCAGTTCTTCTGCGTGGGGCTTTATCTTTTCAAAGGGCATATCTGCCGGAACTGTGGCGCAGACTTTGTCAAAGGCGTGAAAGTTTTCTCCGAGAACTTTTCCTGAAAGCAGAATGCAGGGAACTGCGTGTTTCATGCATGTTTGGGCAACGACGGCGCAGAGTTTTCCGTTGTCGGTCTGGGAGTCGGAACAGCCCTCTCCGGTAATAAGATAATCTGCATTTTCAAGTTTTTCTTCAAGAAAAGTTGCTGCGATTGCAAGACTTGCACCGGATTCGGGAACGGCATTGCAGAAAGCGCGCAAACCAAGTCCCAGTCCGCCTGCGGCACCGTCACCGGGCAGGTCTTCAGTGATGAGGTTCTGCTGTTTAAGGACTTTTCTTAAATTGGCAAGTCCCTCTTTCAGAATCGGCATCATTTCAGGCGTTGCCCCTTTCTGCGGCGCAAAGACGGCGACTGCACCGTTGTCACCCAGAAGCGGATTGGTAACGTCTGAAGCAATGCGGATTTTGCACTCCTCTAAACGGGAATCAACGGCAGATGTATCAATTCTTGCAATTTTTTGCAGCATACCGCCGCAGAGACCGGAAAGACGATTGCCGTTTCCGTCAAAGAACTTGTATCCGAGTGCCTCTGCCATACCGGTTCCGCCGTCAACTGTGGCACTGCCGCCGATACCGATAATGATGTTTCTTATCCCTTTGTTCAGGACTTCAACAATCATTTCTCCTGTACCGTATGTTGAGGTTTTCAACGGATTGCGTTCAGCTGGTGAAAGCAGTGTCATTCCGGAGGCTTCCGCCATTTCAAGAAATGCGGTATCTTTTGTCATGCCAAGCGTTGCATGTACCTTTTTTTCAAGAGGTCCCTCAACCCGGACTGTGAAAAGTTGACC
>JAZQYS010000584.1:0-2437 GCA_045633645.1 Victivallaceae bacterium
TATCTGCTGCCGGAGCCAGATGTCCCCGGTCAAATCCGCTGTGGGTATATTCTTTGGGATAGGCTGATTGCCGAATCAAATGATCATGCCTGAAACGGTTTGACCGCTTATGTGGTTCTGTTTGTAATTCTTCGGCAGTAAGTTTGTATATCACCCATAATGGCTGCCGGTGTTTATTGGAAAATCCGACCGCAAATCCCCGTCTGTCAATAACAACATCCGCTTTACCGGGATTTCCCAGTAGCAGATTATCAAATTCAGATTTTTCAGCAGCACCGCAAAGAAATGCGATACAACTCAACAGAAAGAGGAACAGTTTGATCTTCACGGCAGTCCTTTCTGCCGCTTCAGACAAAAAAAGAGCGGCAAGCCTAACTTGCCGTACTCAGAGGCTTACCACAGCCCAATCATCTCGACAAGCAGGCTGCCGCATTAGTACACAAAGATACAATGCGACACACCCGTATGTCCGCCAGATGATTTTGAAAGTGGTAATTTCTGAGTAGGCGAAACACCGGTTAGCCGGTATATTCAATTTTTGTTATTTGTACAAGTTCTAAATTTTCCGAGAATACCTCCTGTGGAATTTTGTCATAATATACTACTACATCGGGCAAAACGCAACCGCAGAATTAAGATTTTATCAATTTACAGTTCAAATTTATCCCATCAATCCACCTGATTCGCTCCATTTGCAGGTATTCAAAGAGTTCCCGCAAAGAACTTGCGGAAGAAAACTGGATATGCCCGAATTCACAAGTAAAACTCAAATTCAAGAAGTCCGGTGAGGCTCTGACCGCCTGTACCGTTTCCCATGGGATCAACAAATTTTCCGTTTCCAGTTCCAGCCAAAACCGGGGGAGATGTTCTTCACTTTTCTGCCAATAACTCTGTTCCATAAAATCCTCCTATACATAAGTTATAAATCCATTCCTCTGGATTTTTTCTTGTTCTGTTCCTGTTTTTCCCGCTCCTGCTGTTCGCGGCGGTTTTGTTCGGCTCGCTCACGGACGAGCTTTTCTCTTGCCTGTTGTTCCGCTTCCTGTCGGAGCGTTTCTTCGCGGGCGGCGGCTTCACGCTCGGCGGCGGCCTTTTCTGCGGCAAGTTGTTCCTGACGTGCTTTTTCGGCGGCGTCTTTTGCTTGGATTTTGGCAGACTCCTGAGCAAGAAAATCCAATGCTTCCCGCATGGAATTCTTTTTCCGTGGAACAGAAGGTTCTGCCGGTTTTCCGATCCTTAAAACACTTGGCTTGAATGTAAAAGGCGGCATGGCTTCTTTAGGTTTAGCTGGCTTTGATGTTTGTTGCGGTTTCGGTTCCGGAGGCTTTTTGCCGCTTCCAATATCAGCAAGCCACGCCATAGTTGCCTCCCATTGGCTCAATGGTTTCCGGGACTTCTCTTCCGCTTGCCGCTGTTGTTCTTTGGCGAGAGCCTCTTCTTTTGCCAAGGCGATTGCCCGCTCCTGATCCATTTCCAGAATAGTGTTTTCAGAAATCGGTCCATATCCATATTTCGCCCAGCGGGAACGGCGGGCGGTGATCCGCTTTGCCCGTTCCCAGACTTTCACGGTCGTTTGTTTGAGCTGTTCCATAAACAGCCGTGTCCGTTCAATAACACTCTTATATTTTTCATCCGGCAGAGTTTCTGCCTTTCGGCGTTGAGCATCTTCCGAAAGCGGCAACATCCGTTCTGCTGTAATTTGTCCTTCCGCCAGCAAATCATGAACACTGGTCCGGTCGCCAATACGGAAACTTAACTGCTGTTTCAAAAACTCTTTTTCCGGACAATGCAACGCCATATTTTTGCGTCCACGACTCAACGCCACATAAAATGCTTTCCGATCCAACGCCTGTGCCGCAACCACCACATTTTCTGCAGTCCGCCCCTGGGATTTGTGCGAAGTCGTCACCCATCCATATTTGAAAGTGGCATAATCTTCCGGCAAGTCGATCAACTCTCTGGGCGTACCATCCGAATAAAGCATCATTACTTTACGTGGATCGTCGGTAATTTGGGCGATATTGCCGTTGTAAATCTTTTTATCCCGCAAATTTACATTGAACTGAATCAAATCGCCCCGGCAGAGTTCGATTTCCCGTAATTCGCCCACCTCAATAAAATCTGCCGCTGCTTTCGGACGCAGACATTTGCCGGAGTCAAGATAAATAAAATCACCTTCCACACGATCCACTTTGGCAACTTCGCCGGCATTGCCGATATCTTTCATATTCCGGATAAACGCAATGGTCGTTCCCGGAGCATAATTTCGTACATTTTTGATCCAGACTTTTGGCTTGCCCCAACTGCGGAAAACCTCTGCCTGTCGTCCGGTTGCTGCAACACTTCCGGAAGTTTTCAACTTCTCCCGTACCGCATCGGTCAACCGGTCGCCCTCATCATGCGTCGGAGCTACCAGTATTGCCCGGTCGATAAATTC
>JAZQYS010000585.1:0-1783 GCA_045633645.1 Victivallaceae bacterium
CATCTTTTCAGGCATCTTCATATCCGTTTCATAACGCGGATGAAGTTTTTCAATGCGGAGACTGTCAGGCGTAATAACTCCGACACTGTTGCAAGGCAGTTCCATACCGTTTTTTGACGGCAGTCCGAGCGTGGTAATAGAAAGAAAAATTCCGTCGTTATCCTGCTGATAAACCAAATGCTGATTGGCGTTTGAAAAAGCAATTACGCCGGGATGATCCGCAAACAGAAACAATGATGCCGCTTCGTTTGTCAAAACCTGCTGAACCTGTTTGACTGCTTCAAAAGGATCGTTGAGTTTTTCATAATAATACTCCACCGCCTGAACAGCCACTTCGGCACTGTGAACCTGTCCGCCGTCAGAAAGTACGGGGTAACGCTTGGGCAAATCAAAAATGCCGCTTGAAAAAACTTTGCCTTTTTCAAGCATTTCATTGCCCCATTTTTCAAACTTGGGATTGGATTCCCCGGCAAAAAGTCCGCCGCAGCCCTGAGAAATGATTGCGACTTTTCCGGAAGAACCGACAAAGGGGTGTCCCCAGCGTTCATCTCCGCCGCTGTTGGTACGGCTGTGAATCAATCCTGAAAAACCGGGAAAGTCTTTTGCGGAATACCTTTCTTTCCAGACACGCAGATTGCCGAGGACTTTACCCATACGCAGAACGCCGTTGTCATTGGTCACAAGTCCGGTATAAAATCCGCCCCAGATTCCCTCGATTCTGCCGAGGGAATCAATCAGAAAGGGAGCGGCACTCTTTTTACCGGTGTAAGCACTCCAGACACACATTTTCCGGAATTCTCCTTTTACTTCAAATAACAAATCTGTTCAGGCTGTCCGGTTTGAGCCGAACGCAGAGCAGCTTCGGCAAATGCAACCGTTGCCGTTCCCTGAAAAACATCTGTCGGACACTGTTTGTTTTCTTTCAGACAATCCACAAAGTCCTTGAGTTCACTTGAAACGTTGTGGCTGGCGATGTTGACAGGCAGCGTATTGAATTCCAGAGAGCCTGCGGCTTCGCGCAAGTCCTCTTCGGCAATCTGAATGGAGGGACTCTTATTGTCACAGATGATCGTGCCTTTGGTACCGTACAAAACGGTCCGCATTGTGTAGGGGCGTTTCACGCCGACTGAAACAAAAACCCGTCCGATCACGCCGTTGGGGAACTTGGCAACCGCCACCCCGGTATCACAGGTGGGCCAGTCAGGCAGCAGTTTGTGGTTCATATAAGCAAAGACCTCAGTGGGGTCGCCTGCAAGATAGCGGGTCAAGTCAAGGGCATGACAGCCGCCGCCGAGGAATCCTTCGCGTTTGACTGCCGGATCTTTGCGCCACTCCTGAAATCCCGGACAATGAGCATAGTCGTGAGCATATTCGCTCTCAATATAGGCAAGTTCGCCGATTCTGCCGGAATCCAGAAGTTGTTTGGCAAGGCGGAATCCGGGGGCGTAACGGCAGACTTGTCCGGTCATAAAGAATTTACCGGTACGCTTGACGGCATCAATGATTTTTTTGCAGTCTTCAACCGTCGGCGCAAGGGGCTTCTCGCAGATGACGTGTTTGCCCGCTTCCATTGCGGCAATGGACTGCTCCGCATGAAAGTGATCGGGGGAAGCAACAACAACAATATCCGCATCAGAAGCACAAACTTCTTCCATGCTCTTGGCTCTCGGAATATTGTTGGATTCGTACCAGTCACGCAAAATCAAATCGTTGGTATCATAATTTTTATCGTAGACAAGCGAAAGAACGGTATCCGGATTACTGAATGCGGCTCTCGCCCAGG
>JAZQYS010000586.1:0-1715 GCA_045633645.1 Victivallaceae bacterium
TTTGGCAGAAAGGCGCACGTTCTGAGCGCGTCTGCCGAATGCCAGCTTGGACTGCTGTTCGCCTGCAACGGTGATAATCAATTCATGCTTATCTTCATTAACTTCAACATTCTGCACCTTTGCCGGAGCCAGAGCGTTGGCAGCGTATTTTCTGATATCCTCATCGTAGGGGATGATATCAATTTTTTCGCTGTCAAACTCATCGGTCACCCGGCGGACACGCGTTCCGCGGACACCGACACAGGCACCGACAGGATCCACGCGCGGATCGCTGGAAGCCACCGCAATCTTCGTTCTCTTGCCCGGCTCACGGACACAGGCAACGATGCGGACAATACCGTCATGCATTTCACTGACTTCACGTTCAAACAGTTTGGAAACAAAATCCGCAGAAGCGCGTGAAACAATCAGACTCGGACCGGCGGCATTGATATCCACCTTCTGCAGCAGAACATTGATTCTGTCGCCGGGCATGTACTGTTCGTCATGCACCTTTTCTTTGGCAAACATGATACCTTCGGCTTTCTGGAAGTCGATAATCACGTTTCCGCCCTCAAAACGGCGGACCGTACCGTTGATAATCTGACCGACTCTGTCGGCAAATTCTTCAAGGACGTTTTCCTTTTCGGCGCGGCGGATCTGCTGCACGATTGCCTGACGGGCGGTCTGTGCTGCGATACGTCCGAAGTTGCGCGGAGTCACTTCCCAGTCAACAACTTCACCGGCAACCACGCCGGGGAAGCGTTCCTGAGCGCGTTCAAGAGCAATCTGATCGTTGTTGGGATTTTCTTCAACAACAGTCAGGCGCGCCCATGCCTGAATGGAGCCGGTGCGGGGGTCAATTACCACACGCAAGTCACTGGCAGGGTGAATACTTTTGCGAGATGCCGTCAAAATGGCAGTTTCCAATGCTTTGACCAGGCTGTTGCGGCTGATTCCGCGCTCCTGTTCGATATACTCAAGAATAGTCAACAATTCGTTCGCCATGTCTTTTTCCTCCTTACATTATTCTTGTCAGCAAATTCCCCGGTTCAGCGGTCTGCTTTTAAAAAAACAAAAAAGCGGGAAATGTATCCCACTTTTCTTCCAGGCAGTCCGCTTTCGTTTTTTTAATTATAACATACTTAGATAATATAATCTTTTTTACAACTTAATCAAGCGGATTTTTAAAAATTTACACAAAAGAAATAAAATAAGCCCTTCCGTCAGCATTTTTTGCTGTCTGATGGCAACGGGGGCGTGCGTGTTGCGGCGGCGTGACGCTGGCATGGGAATTATGGGAATTGTGAGATTTATGAGAGAGGTATGGGTGCGTCACGGTATACCCCGTGGGTTTGCTGTGCCGCAGTGTGGTTTGGCTCGGGCGATAAGTTACCGTTGGGGTAATGCCGGGCAACTTGGCGGCGGTGTGCGTGGTGCGTGGGCGTGACGCTTGCATGAGACATATAAGACTTATAAGACTTATAAAATGATGATGGGCGCGTCATCTAATACCCCGTGGGTTTGCAGTGCCGCAGTGTGGTTGGGCTCGGGCGATGAGTTACCGTTGGGGTGATTATTGCTCATCGGCGCCCCAACCGCAACTCTCATAATTCTCATAATTCTCATAACTCTCATAAGCGCCGCCCGCAGGGTATAGCAAACTTCAGCGGTTATTCAGAATTTGGGCGCAGAGTTACCGTTGGGGTAATGCCGGGCAACTTGGCAGCGACGAT
>JAZQYS010000587.1:0-6438 GCA_045633645.1 Victivallaceae bacterium
CGTAAACATCTGTAGATTTACCTTTTTTCAACGGAATCAAATCTTTTGAAGCTTTTACAGGGTTCTGATCAAAAAGACCTCCGTGCTGGCAATACGAGTAACAGGTCAAATGCAGATAATTCCTGGCAGTCACTTTTTTGACAAAAGCAATATCTTCTGTACCACGCCAAATAATATTTCCATCAAAATTTCTCTTTGCGGAACCAAATACACTCTCACATTTGATACTATATTGTTCAGGATTGCTGTCAAACCAACGGCGGGTAAAACATTCATGCCAGACATTACCGACAACAATATTCAGGTAAGCGTCTTTTCCGTGATGAAGATCATTCAAAGTTCTTGATTTCGTCATTCCATACTTATGACGGAAATCAGAGACAAGTCCGGCCTTGACGTAAACAATTTCAGTTTCCGGATAGCGTTCTTTGAGCAATTCAGTAAGAACCTTGGTAGTCTGCCGGGTTTCAACCAACTGCCGATTGATGAATCCCCATTTTTCATCAGCTGAAAACGGAGTGCTGCGCGTAAGACGGAAAAACTTTTCAGCAGTAATCAAACCGTGATCAAGCAAATAACTCCAGAATGGCATCATTTTCATGCGAATACCGGAATCCAAGGGATAAGAATCGCTTTTTGCTCCATTGATTTCACTTTTAACCAATACGATATTATCCAGCAAACTGTCATCCTTTACTTTCGAACGCGGATAAATATGCTCTTTATCGCACAATGAGAGATCTGTTATCGGCTCTCCGGTATACATATCTTTGCCAAGTTGCATGAAATACAGATAAAGCGTATCTTTCTGCAATGCATTTTCATCGTATTTCTCCAATTCCAAACTCATACGGCGAGCATCTTCATCGGCAATTTGCAAATACAAATTTTTGAGTTGAACTAAGCGGGAAACTGTTCTTTTTCCTTTCGCGCCATCGGTTACATCGCGAGCCATTTCCACAAAAATCTTTTTGGGTGTATATCCCATTGTCCGGATAATTTCATCAAGAACAGTCAGAGAACGGATAATCGGACGTTTTACACTGTTGGAAACATACATTCTATCCAAGCGTTCCGTCAGAGACAGGGATTCTCCTGCATAATACGACTTGCGTTCTTCTCTGACCATTTGTGCAAAGGGATATCTATCACTCATCAACTGCTGCAGGTTAAGATTATACTCCCACATCATATTGATTATAGACAATTTACTCCCGGTTTTCGCATCAAAAAACAATGGAGTTGTCAAAAATCTTCTTGACAGACGACCGAATCCAGAAAAATTCTTTCCGGAAATAAACTTTATATCTTCGGAAGTCAGTTGAGAAAATTTTTTCAAATAATTTCTGAAACGTCCGGAATCTTCAGTAAATGTTCTCTGATTGATAATTTGTTCAACTTCATCTTCAGTAAGTTTTCGGGATTCAAGCAATAATTCAAACACACGCCGGCTGCTTAAACCGGCAGTGATTGAATCATCCACGCCGGTAATGCTGTTTACGTCAATATTCTGATACAAATTATTACTTTTCAAAAAAGAAACTATTGTTTTCTTAGAAACTTTGCTGTGCTTGAAAAATAATGTAAAAAGTTTTTGTTTACATTCCACTGATATCGGAATGCCGTTGACACACAAAGTGTTCAGCAAATTCAAAACTTCAAACTTCTGGTATAATAATGAATGTTTGGGCAAAACGGCTTCTCCCGGCAAATAAGTACAACTATTTGTCATTCGCCTGATAAAAGCTTCTTCACTGGCATCCAAATCAACTTTTTGCGCAAAATTCCACGGCAGTATTCGCCCCTCTGCTTTTCGTTTAATCCAAGCAAAAGAACTGTGAGAGTTAAGAGGTCCGACAAAATAGGGTATCCGAAATTCCATAATTGAAAGAATCTTATCAGAAACAGATAAGCCATCGGCATCCTTCACAGTCAAGAACGGCAGATAAGAAGAAGTTTGTCCGAGTAAATTTTTCAATTCATTCCAATACAACTGATACGGAATCGTTCTATTATCACTGACGACTTGTTTCGGCAGAAATTTTTCTGCCGCAATATCTGAACTGATCTGATCAAAAATTGCTTTATCTTCAACAATTTCACCAATGTCGCCAAGTTCCCAATCAATTTTTTTAAGTTTTCCAATCAAAAATTTGTAAAAATCTTCGCGTTCAATACTTTTTGCATTTTTACTTCCGATATATGCAGCGTAACCATTCGTCTTATCGCTTCTGAAAATTTCCAGATAGTCTTGATGAGGCAAATATTTTTTCACAAGATATTTGAGCTGTTTTAAATCAAACTGGTGCTTTTCATAAATCCGAACTTTGGATTTTGAAACATTTTCGCTATCTCCGAGAATATCTGCCAATACTGACCAATCAAATATTTTTTTCAAAGCAAGAAGCAATACAGAATCTTCATCATTCAAAGCAGACAACATTTCCGCAAACTTTTCGTCATCCGTATCCAAAGAAATTTTGACGTCTTCATACTCTGAACCGGGAAAAAATTTCACACATTTACTTTCAAGGCCACACAGCAAACGTAAAAGTTCATTTTCGTCAAACCAAGGAGTCTCATCGTCTGCGGATTTCTTTTTTACTTGCAGAAGCTCCGCGAGTTTTTTGGATTTTTCTGTTTTGGATGCCGATGTTTTAAGAATAGTACCAATAAGATTGTAATCAATATTTTTATGCTTCCAAGACAAAAAAACACCGTGTTCTTCAACAAAGTTCTCTAAATTATCATACACAGAAGAAAAACTTATAATTTCATCCAAGTTTTCTTTGGCAATATCACTGAAAAAATGTCCCCGATGTGCTAACAACCAGGCACAGGCAAGATACACTAACCGCACATCATGGGGAGAATCAGAATCAATCAGTTCTGCAATCAAGTGATGTATCGTCGGGTATTTCTTGTAAAAATCACGATCTGTATAATTGCTGTCTGCAAAAATAGCGTAAGGGGCGACTCCGATTTCTTTTTTGATGGAACTGCTATCAATCCGGCGGAAAAACTCTTTATCAACAGAACTTATTTCTGCAGAAAAGAGTTCTCTTAAAAGTTGAATCCGCTGCTGTCGGCGATCCAATCGGCGACGCCCTGCCCGAAAAATCCGCCGATCACTTGCCAAATTTGCATTGTCAAACAAATGTACTCCCCACATTGGATGCTGTTGATATTTGAGCAAACTATAATCTGTAGCAGTTGTCGCATAACCAATTGAATTAGTTCCAATATCAAGCCCTACAAAATAATCGGATTTTTTCTGTTCAATCATTTGACATTTCCTTTTTTGATGATATATTAAATGCTGTAGTTAGTGACCCTTATAAAACTGCACTACGAGTTCAAATAAAAATTTATTCATCTCGTTGACTTTTGTCAAATGCACGTTGGTGCATCTTTTTTTTGGATTATTGACGTTCTGAGTGTTAATATATCCTCCTTTAATTTCAATGCAAGTAAATTCAACGGTCTATGAAAATAATCTCATAATTTTTATTTTTCATTTTTCTCCTACGCGCACAAGAGGGTGATGATGAGGGCGATGATGATAATGGCGGCGCAGGCGCAGCCGGAGGGATCAGCCCTGCCGGAAACACCCCTGCCGGAAACACCCCTGTCCGGGGTGGTGAGAAAACGAAGGACGCCGTAATACAACAACAGATTCTTTAACATGAATTTTTCTTCCTCAATGACGGATGTCTATACGGACCGGACGGCGAAGCAATATCGGAGTCCGCGCTGTTCGCTTTTCGTCATACGCAAATTTTAAAGTTCCCCAAAGAACGCCGAATAATCCCAGCAAAGGTGTCAGCAGATTTAAAATGATTCCAACTACAAGCAATCCCAATGTAATACAGGCGGCCGCGGCTATCGTGAAAACAAACAATCCGATCATTTTCTCATCCTTTTTACGTTTAATGGTTGATTTTTGTTTCTGATGAGAATATATTACAACCAAGTGGACATCTTTAGTCCACTTGATTTTCAGGATATTTTTTTTGATTTTTTTTCACGGGAGAATTTTCTTATGCCTATTCAAAAAGCTCAAATGCACCGTCTGATGCGGATCGCCGCTCTCCTTAAAGAAAACCGTTACCCCAACTCCGAAACTCTGGTCAAAGAGTTTCGCCGCATTGCCGTTGAAGAAGAACTCGAAATCGACTGCGGCAAAAAAACCATCCTCCGCGATATGAAGGTGCTGCAAAATGAATTTGATTGTCCCCTCGCCTTTGACCGCGCACGCAACGGTTATTATCTCAAACATCACGGTTGGGACTTTATCGCGCCTGCTCTCCTCGACGAAAACGAAATGCTCGCCGCGGTCATCGGTGCAAGAATATCTGAAGCCATTTTTCCCGCCCCCCTGAAAAATAAAATACGCAACGCCGTGGATTATCTTCTTCAAAACAACAATCCGGATTTTCTCGATACGGCAAATATGGAAAGTCTCAACATCCTCTCAGGTCTTTATGCCAATCTGGAACCCCAAATCTTTATGACCGTCTTTCAGGGATGGCAGTCCAATCGCCGCATAAAAATTGCTTACGCCGACTGGCAGGGGGAACTCTCTGAACGCGTGATCGAACCGCATACGCTTGTCTTTTACAACAACTCCTGGTACACCAAAGCCTTTTGTCATCTCAAAAATCAGCCCCGTACTTTCGCTCTCATGCGCATAAAAAAAGCGGACATCCTGCAAAGTTATTTTGATCCCTCAAAAGAAATCATCGCCTCCGTCAATACCGACGATTTTTTGAGCTTCAAAAAAATCGAAAATGTCAAACTCCTTGCCTCTTCCCACGCCCTCGACCGCCTGAAAACCTCTCCCCTCCACAGCAGTCAAGTCATACATCCCGACGGAACCGTTGATATTCCCGCCGTTTCAAGAGAAATCCTCTTTCCCTTTATCCTCTCTCAGGAAGGCGCAGTAAAACTCCTGGAACCGGAGAATCTCAAAGAAGAATTCAAATCCACCCTGCAAAAAATGCTCTCATCTTATGTCTGATAAGAGGTAGTGTTTCCGGGGGGGAGGCGCCGGAATCGGTGTTTTTATCTGCCACCGGGTTTTACGGCTTCTGTTATTCTCCAACCATAAAAAAACTCCTGTTCAAATAAATAATGCAGAACAGGAGCTGTAACAGAATATGTCAAAAGAAAAGTAATTTTTACGAATTCACTTCAAAAATTCTCTTACCTGCAAGGGCGACTTTTTCGCGGAGATCGTCGGGATACAACACGCGGATATTGCCGCCCTCGCCCAGCACCCAGCGGATGACTTCGTGTTCAAAAGCAGGACGCAGTGTAACAATCAGAGAACCGTCTTCCTGCGATTCGATTTTGAACTTTTTCACTTTCTGATGTTCGTAAAGGTAAAATGCAATGCAACTGTTGCAATGCAGGCGGATTCCGTCAATTTTCGGATATTCAAACAATCCGTTGCGTTTGGTGTGTTCCAGCAGTTTTTTATCCGTATCAAAGGTGCCGACTCCGAATTTGACATCCGTAATACGCTGAATTGCATAAATTCGGATCTCTTTCGTATCAAACGTATAGCCTTTGGTATACCACACGCCCTTGTGAAAGGCAATCATGTGCGGTTCAAATTCATATTCAGATACCTCCCCGTCGGGCTTTGCGTAGGTGAGGACAACCGCCTGATGCTGACGCCACGCATCAAAGATTTTTTTGAAAATCTCCGGCTCCACCGCGGCTTTGATTCCGCTGGCACACAACAGAGATTCGATCATCGCCTCATCAAAAAATTCAGAAGTGTTCGCTGAAAGAGTTTTATCAACAGCCAAATCAACTTTTCCTTTAAGAGGTTCAGGAAGAATATCTCCGGCAAGTTTGGTTCCGAGCAGTGTCATGCTGATAATATCATCTTCAAGAACAGGTATCTCAAAGTTCCAGGGACGTTTCAAATAGAATCCACGCCGCGATGAATCGTATTCTATCGGCGCATGATAATAATTTTCAAGCACTTTGATATCGCGCAAAATAGTCCGGGGCGCACAGGCACAGGAAATATTTTCCTCTAAATCAATTCTCCGCAGCAGTTCTGAAAAAGTTTCCGCATTGGGATAATTATTCTTTTTCATTTCAGCAACAAACTTCAAAAGGCGCAATGCCTGACGGCTCTGAACACTCATGGTAAAAACTCCCCCCGGTAAAGTGGTACAAGATTCTATTTATTCCGTAATATATTTCAATTCCGGAGAAATTTCAAATACTTCAATGCAAAATATTTCAAATAAATTTCACCGTCCTCCCGGGACCCATGACATTATTTGTCACACCTTGAAGTGTATTGTAAGAGTGCAAAATATTTCAACAGGACAAAAGGATCTGCAATGGAACTGATTTATGTGTGCAAAATCTGCGGAAGCGAAAACAAAATCGAAGCCGAAAAACTATTGGCAAGCA
>JAZQYS010000588.1:0-2573 GCA_045633645.1 Victivallaceae bacterium
GTAAATCCGTTTAACGGTGTGAATTACTGGACTTTAAAAAACTTTCCCATGCCGACAGGTTACGGGTCCAATTATCTGATTCGCGACGAAAAGCCTGCAGCCAATCCCAAACTGGCAGTAAGCAAGATTTCTGAACTCAGAAAGTTTACCCTTTCCACGCTGCCGCTTCTGGCTGATAACTGGAAAATAAAAATGCACTTCAGTGCTTCCTCTGATACAGATAATTGTCTGCCCCGCGATTCCGTAGCCGACAATAAGCAGCCGTGGGGGATCAATGGCGCACACGGTGACGGCAGCAACTTTCTTTGGATCGACGGTCATGTGAGTTTCGTAAATAACCGTCCGGTCAATTATATGACTGATCCCTGGACAAAATAACCTGCGGCAGAATTGAAAATGAAAAATATTTTTCTGTGTTTATGCTTGTTTGTTGCTTTTTATGTCTTTGCAGCTGATTCTGATTTTTCTTTCAGAAAAGGTTTGCCGGGCTGGATTAAGAACAATAGAGCCGTTTACTTTGATTCTTCAGAAAAAATTTCAGCAGGCGGTTCTTTGAAACTTGTCAATGCTGCCAGTGTTTCAAAAGTCATCAAACTGGAACCCGGAGCGGAATACGAGGTATCTGTTTACATCAAGGCAAAAAATGTAACGGGAGGAAAATTCAAAGGTGTATTATTGCGCCTGACAGATGGAAAGAATTTCTTTGCCGTCACTGCCGACCCGAAATATCTGCCGCAGCAGGGGACTTTTGATTGGACAAAATGTTCCCGCCGATTGAAAAGTTCTTTTTTCAAGAGCAATAAAGTGACCGTTATGCCCGCATTGACCTGTCAGGGTACAGCCTGGTTTGACGACTTGAAAATTGTCCGGATAAACAAAGCTCAGGGGAATGTTTCTTTCCGCAAAAGTTATGGTCCTTCCGTCAGAAAAGCGGCGTTGGTCCCCCGGGGCGTATTCGGTTTCTTCAAGCCCGGAGAGAAAATCACATTTGATTTTATGCTGGAAGCGGCGGCAAAAGATTTGAGTTACACTCTGTTGGTCAAAGATGATACCGGAAAAATCGTGTATCGTATTCCTCAGAAAAAGTTTGAGAAAACCATTCACATTCCGGCTCAGAAATCCGGTTATTATGTGTTGGAGTCTGAACTGTTTTCTGGCAGAAAAAAAGTTTATTTTTTACAAAGTGCCTTTGCTGTCAATGCACCTGTGAAGAACAGGGATCCGTTTTTTCAGTTCAGTTACGGTGCAACGGCAGATATACTTGCCGGAATCAAGTATGTCGGCGGCGGTTCCATCGTTTTGAAATACCGGTTGGGAAATCCCATCCACAAAATGCTGACTCCCGAAAAGTTCGCTGAACGCTTTCTCAAAGCGAATCAGGCATTTATAAAAGATAAAGATTTTGCTTTAACGATTCTCATCGGATGCAGTATCGGTAAAGTTTACCGGAGTGATTCTGAATTTGATGCCGGTTATCCGCTGTTGTCTGACGAGGCCTTGAAACATCTTGTAGAAACGGTTGCAATCATTCACTCAAAGACAAAAAACAGGATCCGCGAATGGGGTGTCGGGTGTGAAATTCCCTCCAATGCCGTCGGAGGCAGTAAAAAAACACTTTGCAGCACCTGGACCGAAGCGATGTTCAACATGATGGTTACTGCCCGGATGGTCAGCCGGAAACTGAAAAGTCTTGATCCCGGTATCCGTTTTATCTGCGGCGGCAACAACCGGCAGGAATTTACTGAAACGATCGAGCGGATCGTTATGGGCGATCTGGTCAATGATTTTGATGAATATGCCATTGATGCTTATACCGGAAATTGGGATATGCGGCTCGGACGGCATTCCATTCCTGAATTGAATCTGATGAATTTTTATAAAGCGGCTTCAAAACTTTCTGATTCTCTTGGAAAGGGAAAATATATCCGTAATGATGAGACGGGCTATGCAATCAACTACGGCGCCCGTTTTGATAACGGTTTGGCGGTTGAACAGGCGTATCTTACTGCCAGAACGATCATCATTACCCGATTCGCGCCAGTCAGCCGTTTTGAATTGCATATGCCGGCATATCGTTATCCGCGATCGAAAGCACCACATGATGACGAAATTTGTATGACCACGATTTGGAAACCGGTATGTTTCAACGGCAGGTGGCATGATATTCCGCTGCCGGGCGGCAGTGCGTATGCGACAGCTGCTGCTCAGCTTTCGCATGTCCGGGCGGTTGCAGAAGCAAGAAGCGGCAATATTTACAGTTATATTTTCAGAAAACCGGATGGAACTGTTTTGATCACGCTTTGGAATATTGCAGAAAATCAGAAATTTATCTGTGATTTTCCGGCAGATTCTGAAGCGGTCAATATGTACGGCAGAAAAATTTCTGTAAAAAATCCTGTTATCGGCAAAGCTCCGCTTTATATCACTGTCAAAACCTCTCCGGAACAGGCCGTTGCGCTGATGAAAAAAGCCGTTTCTGCCAATGCGCCGGAATTCAAGTGTTCGGCAGTTGCAGATAAGGTTTATATCCGCAGTTATGCCAAAACGACCCGGGAGTGCCGTCTGCTTATGCC
>JAZQYS010000589.1:0-7523 GCA_045633645.1 Victivallaceae bacterium
AGAAAGGTTGAAAAATGAAAAATATAGTATTGGTACTTGCGATGATGTTCGCAACAGTGAGTGTTTACGCAGTAAATACGGGAGATGCTGTCAAGCAAAAAGAGAATCACAACTCCAATGAAAAAAAGGCTGCTAAGATTATTCATATCGATAAATACGGCAATATATATTTTGTAGATTCTTTAGAAAAATTGAAAAAGATTAATGAGGTAGAATTAAGTTTAAGAAACGGGTTAGAATTTTTTCAAAAAAAACAGTACAATGAGGCTATAAAACACTTGCATCATGCTGCGTTATATTATAATACAAAAGCACTATACGCTCTAGGGTACTGCTATACTTATGGACTTGGAACAAAAAGAGATTTCGCGAAAGCTGAAAAATATCTTTTAGAAGCTATAAAAGGGACTCCATCGATGCCATATGCAATAGAAATACTTGGTAATCTGTATTTGCAGCAAGCCTCTTATTCCAAGTCATCCAAAGACAAAATATCATTGATTCTTCAAAGCTCATCATGTTATCAAAAAGCAGCCGAAAAAGGGAATGTAAAAAGTCAGGCTGTCATTGCAGAGTTTTATTTTGGAGCATGGGAACGTGTATTTCCAACGATTAATTTTAAAAAAATTATAGATTACAAAAAAGCCTTTTATTGGTATAAGAAAGCGGCAGAAAATGGAGACGTAAATGCTCAGTGGGGACTGGGAGATATGTATGAAAGAGGCTTGGGGACTGAGAGTAATATTGATAAAGCCAAAGAATGGTATCAAAAGGCAGCTCAGCAAGGAGATGTTCGAGGAAGAATGTCTTTAGAAAGATTGAGTAAATGATTTTTATGAAAGTTGTCATCTGCACGATTTTATTTTTTTATGTCAGGAAACAATTACAAAATTCTCTAATAATAGTGAATCACAACTGAAATCGATATGGGATACCAATATAAATCTTATATCGTTTTCCTCAACATTAAACATAGAAAGGTTGAAAAATGAAAAATGTCGTGTTGGTACTTGCGATGATGTTCGCAACAGTGAGTGTTTCTGCAGTGAATATCGGAGAAGCTGTTCCGGGGCGTCCGGGAATTGTTTACGCCGCAACAGATGGTTCGTTGATTCGTCCAGCACCCGGATATACATGGACAGACGACTCCAAAACTGCTGTTAAGTGGACTCCGGGAATACGTCATACTAATCACCCCAATGTTATTGCGAGTTCCCAAAAAAACAATTGGAATCCTGCCCCCGGCTACAAATGGGCTAATGATCGACCTGGAGATTTTACAGTCATTCGTAATACAGTACGCGTAACTTGCCCACGTTGCGCCGGCTCAAAATTTGAACGATGCGACAGATGTGGTTCAACCTTGGGAACTATTGGAAAAATAAAATGTACCGCCTGTCGAGGGACTGGTGTGTTTAATGGCTGGGATTGCATTTGTATAGGGGGGACGCAGGACTGTTCGAGTTGTATTATGACTATTGGAGTTCGAGGTTCCTGCAAACGTTGCAATGGGAATGGCTATATCGAACAATAAATTATTAAAAAGCGAGGTCAATAATGAAAAACAAAAGAATATTTTTGCTCACACTTTTTACGGCTTGTATAATCTGTTTTGCGACTACTGGCTGTACCACCACCGGTAATACTGAGAATTCAGATTCAGAAACAACAACAGAAGAAGTTTCATCCGAACCCAATGCGCTGGAACGGCAAGGCTTGGCTTTTTCAAGAATTCTTTGCTCACCACTTAATATGGTGGGATTCACAGCGGCAGAGTGCGAAAATATCGGAAGTGCCAGTGTTATATTGTTTCCATTTATCTGTTGCTGGACACTTCCTGCCGGGGCAATTGCAATGAGCGGAGATGTGATTACTGGAACATTTGAGATGTTGTTTTGGCATCAATTCAAAAATGTTCGATATCCATGGGATTCCTTTACCTATGAAGCGGCCAAACCATACTGTGATTTTACAAAAGCCATATTGATCGCGGGACTGACTGGTGCTGCTGAAGGCGCTGCACAAGGAGCAGCGGATAGTATATCTGGAGGTTCCTCCTCTTATTCATCGTCCGATTCCAGTTCATCATACTCCAGTTCTCGAAAAAAAGAACGTCCACGAGTTAAACATTCGTCATGTCGCGGAACAGGCAAATGTAATATCTGTAAGGGGTCGGGATACATTGGAGGCTCCAGACGCATCGGGGGGTACTCAACCAACAAATGTATTTGCGGAGGAAGCGGAATTTGTCGTCCGTGCGGAGGCTCTGGATACGCCAATTAACTTATAGTCGTTAATTATAATCCGGCAATACAAACATTGCCGGATTTTTTTTGAGAGTAAATACAATGTTTACCTTCCGTTTTATATTGATTTTAGTCATAATGGGCACAGGTATATCTTCTAATGGAGAAGATTTTATAACCTTTTCTCAAAAACAACGGCTTGCTATCAGATCCGAAAAATGGCATGATGCTATCGCCAATACAATAGGAATGATAAATCAGACAAAAGATAATAATATTTCTGCATCTGCTTTTTTACAGTTGGGAAGTCTATTATGGCTTTCTGGCAATCAATCAAAGGCGGTGTCGGCAATAAATCGCAGTATACACATTATGAGATACAGTTCTAATGTTGATGCTTCTGTGACTATGAGTGCAAAAAAAATTCTTGCCAGAGTTAGCAAGTCTAATACGCCCCCAACTCCGCAAGAAAAATCGGCATTGATACACTACATAATAACGCTGAACAATTCAGTAACAAATTTTCATGGAGATGTTGAATCAGAAAAGCAACGTCAAGAGGAGATAAGGAGGCATAATCTATTAATGAGACGTTATGACGCCGAAATTGTTCGTCTCAAACAAGAGGCAAAGCGTTTTGAAAGAGAATCAAAGCGAAAAGCTGATCGAGAATACTGGGAAACAACAAGAAAAACATTTGATCCGGAACGACCTCCTGAGGGGAGATTTGCTAGAGAACAGTGGGATGCAGCCAAACGAATTTATGATATTTTTGATAAATAATTGCTCTCAAATACGATAATATACCAGCCAGACATCTTTTTTGAATATTTTATCAAAACTCTGTCAGGATTCTCAATGGTTGTACTCTAATATAACAGAAAGCAACTTAATTACGAGAGGAACAACTGATGGAACACAAACTTTGCCTGTTTGGAATAGCAACAATGCTTTATCTTTTGGTAGCTACTTTTTCAATCTGTTGTGGTATGCTTGTTGTTACGACAAGATAAAATAAAAAACTTGAATGCTGTATTTTATCAGCAAAACAAAAATCAGAAAGGATGTTAAAATGAAAAAATTTCTTACCCTCACGTTGTTGGCAACTTTTTTTGCCAGCGGAGCCCTTTATGCGGATGTAGTCTTTGATTGCAATAAATGCGAAGGTTCCGGGCGAGTGAAGATTTGTCGGACAATCAGATGTAGAAGTTGCAACGGAGTAAGGGGACGCTGTCCGCACTGTAATGGTCGTGGACAAACACAAACAGCTCCCCGGCGTGGTCCTTTTGACATGCCATCGATGAGTCGCCCGTGTATGGCATGTTTGGGAGATGGAAAAGCATCGTGCAGCACATGCTATGATTCAGGGAAGGAATACTTGAGCGGAACAGCTACCTGTCCGCAGTGCAATGGTCATGGTAAATTCACGCTTTGAATAAAATAAAAAGAGGTATGAAATGAACTTGAAAAAATTCACTTTGGCTTTGATTGTTGTTGGAGGTTGTACTCTGCCTGTAATGGCTGGACACGGGCATCATCACAAAGAAAATGATGGTGTAAGACTTGCCGCTGAAATCATTGGTTTGGTTGGTGCAGTTCTTAATCCGCAACCCACTGTTGTTGTGGCCCAACCCGTTGTTGCTCCTGCCCCCGTTGTTGTAGCACCACCTCCGCCTCCAATAGTGGTTCCTGCACCACCTCCAGTAATAATTCATCGTCACGCTTCACCCCCCAGACGAATTCATCACCCACATCATCATCGTCGCAGATAACTAATCGTACAATTGGTCAAACTGTTAAATTCAATTTGACCAATTGTAGTCATAATAAAAAAGATGAATTACATGTGGTGAGTTGCTGATATTTGATTGCATATGTGTTGCAGATAAGTAGATTATAACTCCAGGAACAGGAAAAGGACAAAGCGATGGATAAATATTATGATAACGGTCGTCCGGAAACCGTAACCGGAGATTTTGGTACAGCGTGGATCACTACGCAGGATAATGATGATGAAACCATGAAAATGGTGCGGGCGGTGATGAATTCATCTCTGTCAGAAAATACCAAAGTTGTCATTATGCCGGATTGTCACGTCGGCAAAGGTTGCGTGGTTGGTTTCACCCAGAAAATCAATGAAGCTGATCCCCGTATTTCCCCTGATATTATCGGTGTGGATATTGGTTGCAACATTACTGCTATGAAATTCAAAGCGGATCCGGCCTTTATGGAAAGCGAAGAAACGCTTGCTCAACTGGACGCCTTTGCCCGTGCCAATATCGGTATCGGCATTGCCGCTTACGCAGAAGGTGGACTTTCAGCCCGTGAAAAAAGCATGATTTCAAAAGATGATCTTAAAGCATTTTCCGATGCTGAAAAATTGCTGAAAGAAGATATGCCCAATCCCAGAGAAAAGGTGACTTCTCCCAGCATTGAACATCAGTTGAAATCGGTGGGTTCGGGAAATCACTTTATCGAACTTGGTAAAGATCCGGAAGATGGCTTTTATTGGCTGACCGTTCACAGCGGTTCCCGTTATTTCGGGCAGCGGGTCTGTCATTATTACAAGTATCATGCCGTCCGGAGCTGTGAAGACAATAAAGCTCGGGACTACAAGTATCTTGATGGCAGTACGCCTTATATGGAACGCTATCTTACTTGTGTGGACGCCTGTCAGCGTTTTTCCAGACTGAATCATCAGTTGATCTTGAACAAGCTCGGCGAGTTTGTTATCAGAGGTTTTTCCGGCAAGCCGCTGGATTATATCGGCACGATGCACAATTATATTGATTTGGAACACATGATCGTCCGCAAAGGTTCGGTCAGTGCACAGGCGGGGGAACGGTTGCTGATCCCGTTCAATATGCGTGACGGCGTGGCGGTTTGTGAGGCAAAAGGTAATCGGGAATGGAATTTTTCAGCTCCGCATGGTGCGGGAAGATGCCTTTCCCGGGCAGAGGCAAAATTGCTTTTGAATGCAGCAGCAGCAGCAGAGGATTTGAAACAGCACAATGTGTTCTCCACTTCTGTCGAGTACAGCGTGGATGAAACGCCGGATGCTTACAAGCCGATGGCACAGATCCTTGAACTTATCAAGCCGACAGTGGATGTAAAGTTTCTGGTGAAACCCATCTGGAATATTAAAGGCAGATCGTAAAACATGTACAAATTGCCGTTTGAGTTCCATAATACCGTAAGGGAGATCATACGCCACGGTCCGGAGCAGGAGATCATTCTTGTTCCGGGCGGGGGCTATGGCATTGATTTGTATTTTGAAGTTCTTTTATGATATGCTGTTTTGAAACGAAGGCAAAAGATGTTTTATGAGTGAAAAAGAAAAAGTTTTCGACAAAAAGAAATTCTGTAAGATCGGCTTGAAATTAATTATTGCATTTCTTGCCGTTTACATTTTTCTTTTTACAATCAGATTTGTGCAACTCAATTATTGCGGGAAACATCGTCTGTTTACAACGCAAATTCCAGAAACGCTGTATAATGGTTATATTGACAGCAGCAACTGGGAAGGACATTTTCTGCCGGAAGATTGGGCGAATTTGCAAGTACCAATGCAATTTGTTGATTTCAACTGGGATGGGAAAACAGATTTTGTTTTGCATGCCAGAGATATGATAATGGTTGTAGAACCTTCAAAAAACGGAAAATGGGAAATGATAGCATTTGCTGACAGTGTGAATAGTTTTTTGTATCTTCCGTTAACTATTTGGGGAAAGCCCGTTGTGCTGAGATTAAAAAAATGCAATCCCCAAGACAGATATTTTATAACAATGGAATAATTGCATAATGGGACACCGGAAATTATTTTGTGAAATTTCGCCGCTTTGCTATGAAATTTCGGTATTCAAATGCTGTATGTTACGGCGATTGCGGGATTTTTTCAGCAAAGAACGCTTCTGCCGTAAGCGTTCGGAAGATTTGTTGCCGGTGGTAATTTATAAACATAAGTCGCTAATCCGGCGGCAACTTGGCGATGTGGATATGACTTTGCAGAACAATAAAGCGATAACCCTTTCCCTTGCTGCACCAAAGATCTCTGGAGTATTGATTCACCCCGGAGAAACTTTTTCCTTGTGGCATCTGGTGGGCAAAACTTCTGCTCGCAAGGGTTACAAGGAAGGATTGATGATCAAGAGGGGAAAGCCGGACCGGGGCATCGGAGGCGGATTGTGTCAATTGAGCAATCTCATCCATTGGATCATTCTCCACACACCTTTTGAAATTACTGAACATCATCACCATGACAATGTGGATCTGTTTCCGGATTTCGGGCGGCAAGTTCCTTTCGGTGTGGGAACGAGTATCAGTTACAACTACTTGGATTACCGCTTCAAAAATAACACGGAGCAGACTTTTCAGCTGCTAGTTTACACCGATGAAAAGTACCTGAATGCCGAATTGCGTGCTGAAAAAACATTGCCGGAGAAATATCATATTGAGAGCCGCAATGAGCATTTTACACAGGAAAACGGCATCTGGTATCGCAATGGTGAAGTCTGGCGGCAATGTATTGACAAAGCCTCCGGCAAAGTAATTGAGGAAAAGTTGGTAAAGATCAATCACGCTCAAGTGATGTATGATGAAAAATATATGAACAGTTCCCAAGCAAGTTGGCTAAAAACAGAAAATGACACAAGAAAGGAGACGCAAAAAAATGTTGGGCAAGAAATTTAATACAATTATACAGGTGCTGATACTGGCTGGTACTGTTTATGCCAATGAACTGCCGGGGGAAAATAAAGCTGTTCCGGACAAAGAAATGACGGCTCCTTCGGATAAAGAGTTTGCCGGTTTCGCCGAAGCACAGTTCTTGTATGGTGTGTATTGCAAAGAAAAACTCAAAGACGACAAAAAAGCCTATCGTTATTTGGAACTGGCGGCAAAACAAAATCACCGTAATGCGTGGATTTATCTTGGGAAATGTTATTTTAACAGGAAAGAGGAACTCTCTTCCTATCTACTCTGGGCAAAACTCTGCTATATGGCTGCGGAACGGATCTCTCCTGATGCGGAAACAGAATTCCGTATCGGACTTCTTGAAGGTTTTTCCGGCAATCTTGATGAATACAAAAAATGGATGAAACTTGCCGCTGATAAAGGTGATGTCAAAGCCTCTGAAATGCTGGAGAATAAGGATTTTCATGCGGAAATTATGGCGATCAGGGAAGCACGCGCCAATCAGGCAAATCCAGATGCTCTCAAACAGGCTATTGCTTCTCATCATGAAAAGATCCGCCAGATAACCGGAACAACCGGACCGGA
>JAZQYS010000590.1:0-3743 GCA_045633645.1 Victivallaceae bacterium
TCAGTTTCACCGTAAACACGGATTTTTGAAGTAAGTTTTTCAACGGCACCGGTAAGACTTACTCCTTCGTTGCTGTTTTCATTGACTCTTACTTCCTGTTTCAAGCTGTTGATTGCAAGTTCAGTACTTCCGGCTCCCACAATAAAAGCTCCGGTTCCTGAAACTTCGCCGGCAGTGAAAACGGAGTCGGAAACAGCAATCGTTCCGTCATTGACAACAGCTCCGGTTCCTGAAACTTCGCTGCCATCGGCAACATCAAAAATGCCGCTGTTGGCAACTGTTTCGACTGTAACAACGCCGCCAGTAACACCAATGGAACCGGAGTTTGTTAAAGTATCAATAGTGAGGTTTCCGTTACTGACCTCCATTTTACCATCACACAGAATTTTCGCTTCACCGGCAACAACATCGCTGTCATTAACAGTCAATTGAAATTTTTTATCAGCTCCGGGAGCAGCAACTCCATCGCCGGCACCGTCGCCTCCGACCCAGAGAATACCTGTGTCAATATCACCGTTAATTGTGAGTTCACCGGTTTCACCCTCTTTGGCGGCAGAATCATCAGCGCCGTACCCCATTCCATGAGCAGTACCGATAATCACTTTGCCTGCAAAAATCGCCTCATTATCAAGAGCAACTTTTTTGTTATCGCGAACCTGATAAATTTCACCATCCGATCCACTGTAAACACAAACACCGTCGGGGTCATCATTTACATAATAAGAATATCTGATTTCACCGAGGTTGTCTGTCTCATCGTTAATCGTTACATTGTTTTCAGCCTTATCACCCCAGAGTCCGTTGAGTTTTGCAATACCCTGTATTCCAATTTCTTTGCCTTCAACATACGCGGCATTGCAGGTGATATCTTCAAGTGTATTGTCTTCGCCGACATGACCGAAAATACCGCCGACGGCAACGATATCAAAGGATTCACCGATCACGTTGATATTGGATTTGATAACAGACATTTTCTTTTCGCCGCGGAAGCAGTCACCCATGACACCGCCGACATAGCCCTCAGTACCCTTGACAAAACTGTCATTACTCACATTAACGGTAATATCGGTCAAAATAGCATATCCCTGTCCGGCAACAGCACCGACGCTGCCGGTACCGGTGACTTTGACAACTCCCTGAACACTCACATTCTCAACAGTTCCGGAGTTCGCATTACCGACAACAGCCGCAGTGCATTTCAGACCGGTAACGTCAGCATTTTCAAGAGTAAAGTTTTTGACAACGCCGCCGGCAATGTAGCCGAAAAGACCGACATTGTTTTCAGTACTGGTGATTTTGAGATTGCTGATTGTTTTTCCGTTACCATCAAAAGTTCCTCTGAAAGAAAGATCTTCATCAATACCGATGGTACCGAAATTTTCTTCACCTGCCAAATCAATATCAGCATCCAGCGAAACAGTCCATCCCTCAAAGGTTGTACCGTTGTTAACTTCATCACGGAAATCCTTGAAGTCTTCCACAGACTCAATCAACCAAAACCGGTTCACTGTATCTTTTTCTGCCATAAAATACCTCTTTTCGTACTTTTATTAGAGTTTGTTATTATTTTGTTTAAAAAAACAACAAAAAATCTCCCGCCGCAGGAAAAAGCGGAAAACCTTGTGTTGTTTCTTTATACATAATAATTGCTCTCAAATAAAAAATGTTAAAACCGCTTCCGGCAGCGTTCCTTTTTCAGGAACACTGCCCGAGACGTAAATTCCGGTCTGCCGGAAAATTCCGGCAGACTGTCGTTCCTTATTACTTCACAACGGCAATAACAGAGAACTTACCGCTGTGACCATCTTCATCGCTGGTCTCAATGCGGGCATTGAGATCAACCCAGGCTCCGGCGGTACCGCCGTTCCAGTAACCGAGTCCGCCCCAGCCGGTGGCCATTTCACGCAGCAGCAGGTCTTCGGTACCGTCACCGTTGTAATCACCGACTCCGGCAACTTCAAAGTCAGAAGTAATTTCTCCGGACCACTCAACGGAATCAGTCTTTCCGTCATTGAGCAGGAAGGAGTAGCCGTTTTCGGCGGTCATGATGATATCATCAATTCCGTCACCCTTGAAGTCACCGATTGCGGAAACTTCCCAGTTACCGGTAATATCCAGCAACTGCTGATTGTCGGCATCCATGATCTTGGCGGCAGTCCAGGAGCCTGCGGCAACATCATCAGTGTTCCAAAGTTGGAACTCACCATTTTTCTCAACGACGATGGAGTCAAGTCCGTTTGCCGCACCGAATGAACCGGCGCCTGCCAGTTCAACGGCGTTTCCGGAAGTGATGGCGGTGTATTTCTTGACATCAGTCATGATACCAATGCTGCCGTCTTCTTTCTCAACGAGGATATCATCGCTGTCATTGCCGTCAAAGTTGCCGATGGCTTTGACTTCAACTGCACTTCCGGCATTGCCCAACTCAACATATCCGTAAGTGGGATCGGTGATATCAGTCCAGGCGCCGAATGCGAAAGTTTCTTCGTTGTAGAACAGGAGTCCGGCATGGTCAGCAGAACTTCCGGAAAAGTTTCCGACTGCAACGGCTGCCATTGAAGAATCGGTGCCCCACTCCCAGATACCTTTCCAAACCGGTGCTTCAACACCTTCGTTGGCGATGTAACCGACAGCACCGCGGGCAGCGTCAAAACCGACGATCTGAGTAACGGCATTGCCGCTGATGTTTCCGGCGGGACTCATCACATAGAGACTGCCGCCAACTTCAGTGGCATAACCGTTTTTATCAACTGCAGTGATGGAGTAGGTATTTTTTCCAGCGATGGCATTCTGAGCGAAAGTCATCTTCTCATGAGCCTCGATCGTGGTCTTTTTGCCATTGATGGTAATGACATATTTTTCAACTCCGAATGCATCAAATGCCTGCCAGGAGATCTGAAGTTTACCATTGTCCAAAACAGCAGCAGGAGTACTGGTGAACAGCGGTCCGGTGCAATCTTTGACATCAGTACTGAAGCTGTCAGTCGTGAACGCAAAGTTGCTGCCGAGTTCGTCTGTTGCCGTGACTTTGAAGTTGAGTTTGGAGGTCAACAGAGCATTGTTTGCAACGGAAACAGTCAAACCTTCAGCTGCAGCAAGCAGCTTGCCGTCGGCGTTATAAGCACTGACTGAGTAAGTGCAGTTGCCGATGTTTCCGGCAATTTCAGGAGTGACGGTGAACGTGTAAGCTCCCGCTGCCTGGGTAACTCCGGTGATTTCGCCGCTCATTCCGGCATAGATTGCTGAATCCAGCGTGACTTTGTCATCGTGATAAGTGACGTTGTAGAAATCAATTTCGTTTCCGTTGACGTAGAAGAGAGCATCATCAATAATTTCTTTGCCGTTGATGGAAAGACCGCCGAAGGAAGCCTTGCTGTCAACCAGAGTGATGCTGCTGCCGTCTGCGGGCAGAGTAACACCGCTGAGATTCAAGGTACCGGCAACGGTGAAGTTGTCTGCGCCGGTGATGGCGTTCCACTTCATCGTCACATCGCCTGCGGCATTGACGTTTCCGTCAACGCTGATTGCGGACTCAGCACTGATGACAACGCCGTCAGCAAGAGTAAGATCGCCGACGATTGCGGCATTGACTGTACTGTTTCCGGCAACGGTGATTTTGCCGTAACTGGTCAGTGTACGGTTGTATGCGCTGTCGTTTCCGTTCAAGTCGGAGAAGATCAAGTTACCGTTGGTAATATTGACTTCGCCGCCTTCATAAACGGTGATTCCGCGGTTGGAGTTGA
>JAZQYS010000591.1:0-1811 GCA_045633645.1 Victivallaceae bacterium
CTTTGTTCTTGTGCATACTGATAAAGCCGAAACCGAAATCATCGGTGTGCGGGTAGACGATAAGTTCGGCTGCGCGGAAGACGAGGAAAATATGTCCATGCAATCCCACTGCGTGGAAAAATGATTGCAATATATCTTTCAGCGTTTGGGCATCGGGGAAATGCAACTTGCTGAATGTGGTTTCAAGATTTCTGAATTCCTGATCAAATAAAGGTGAATCGGGATCGGGGAGCGTATCCAGATCAATTGTTTTCACCAAGCCATTTTTCAATAGAGCGTGTAAAAACTTATCAATATCTGTCAACGGGATATCATAATCCTGTGAAAGTTCTTCTTTATTACTGTTTATAAAAAGCGAAGAAGCGACCGTCACATCGTTGATATGCGCTGCCATTTTTTTCAGAAAGTCATTGCATACACTCTCTATTGCGGTCTCTGAATACTTCCCATGATCCGTATACCCCAAAAATCCCGGGGAAAAGCTGTATGACTCCAAATCAATATATTGCGTTATATCCATACCTTGCACGCTCATTTTTGGATAAACAACTCAATTGTGCCATGGAGTTGTCGGGCTTTTTCTGCCAGATCGCGATGGGAGCCATATCCGAAAAGCAGGAGTTCAAAGGATTCCGCTTGATCTTCATACTCTGACAAACAGAATAATGCACTGCCGCCATTGGTCAAATCGGTAAAAAAGATTGGCTTCCCGGAAAAGAACACCTCTTTTATAGAAATACATTCATTTTCCCACATGGGTAAGAGAAGAAATCGGGCTTCACGATTGAACCGCGATGGGTTATCCTTTTCATAAGTCAACATGATCGCCTGACTTTTCCACGACCGGAGCAGTGCAACCACAAGCTCCCACGCCTTTTCGGGCGCGATGTAATCAGCTTGCCCGCAAACGTTTTCCGAAACGCCCTTTGTCAGCGGAACATACGGAAAGCGTACTGAAAAATCCCGGTGCAGTTCAATGACGGTCATGGCTCACTCCCTTGAAAGAGCACAGTTTTTACGTTTGGGATCAATGGGAGAATAAAGCGTGCTCCCCATAAGTTTTTCCAAACCTTCGATACCGCATGAAAGTTTGTAATCCATCTCCTCACTGTACAAGGGAACGATGTTGATCAACTGCACCGTGCCCCGAGGCAGAGCAATGTGTCCGGCTGCGAAAGGATAGTTCTCAGGATAGTTCAGCAAAACGCCGGAAAGTTCGGTATTTTCTGCAAACTTTTGCAACGGGATGGTGTGCCCGAAGCCCAGCCAGGTGGATTCATTCCAGGGGAAACGGGCCAAATATTGCATCAGCCCCACCGGCCAGTAGAGGTTTGTGTCTTCCATGGACATTTCATCAAATTTCCAATCAGCAGGCAGCGAAAGCATCAATTCGATGCGGTCGGGGCGCTTCCCTTCAGCCTGCTCGGGGAGTTCCATTCTCTTTGCGCCCATACCGCAGGTAAAAAGACGGTAACAGGGAAACTGCTCCGTCGGTTCCACAACATAGATGTCAATGTGCATCTCTCCGGAGACAAGTTCGTGAAAAACTGACTTGACCGGGCCAAAGTTTTTCTCCAAATGTTTCTCAAAGGCTTGGGCTTCTTTTTCTGAGTAAACGGGGGCATCCGGAACCTTGCGCCATCGTTTGATCGCATACTTGACTCCATAAATAATAAATGCGATTGCGGCTGCCGCCAGATAGATATCAAGTCTTTGGATTTGCATAATGAATTCCTTTTAAAAATTACTTCTTATAAAATAACACCAAATCATGATTATTTCAAATTGCTAAACTCATGCTTACAATTTTT
>JAZQYS010000592.1:0-3561 GCA_045633645.1 Victivallaceae bacterium
CTTACAGCCTTTTCCAGACGTTCAAAACTGTAAGTGCGGGTTTCTCCTATGACCACATAATCAGGATCAACGTCATTCATGGTGATACCTTTTTCATACAGCGCATTGGTCAATCCCGCTTCTCCGATGGCGAACACCGAACAGCCGGGCTTCTGGCGCGAAAGAAAATCCGCCGTTGCCAGAGCACTGGTGTAGAAGTGTTCAGGAGCAACTTTCACACCGAGACGGCAAAGTTTATCCGCCAATTCCCGCGGCGTTCTCTCGCTGGAATTGGTGAGAAAAAGGTACTTCAAATTACGTTCTTCCAACAGACGGACAAATTCTGCGGCTCCGGGCAGCAGGTTGTTTCCATGATAGATTACACCGTCCATATCCGAAATGAACGCGGTCTTGTTTTTCAACTCTTCAGGCATATTCACTCCATATTACCTTTACTTCATACTGAAATTAAAAAGCGGCATCCAGGGAATGTATGATTTGGGATTGAAATTCAGCAATCCGAACTGAAATGCCGCTCCGCGCGGACTGATATTAAAAAGTCCGATTTGAACATCATCAGAAAAATTCATTATTCCGAGATATACCTTATCTGCAATATTCATTCCCAGAAACTGCAGAAGTTCATTTTCTTTCTCAACAGCATAATTACCCCAGCTGTGGTTCAATATGCCCAACTGGATACCGTAACACTTTTTACAGTAGTTTTCCAATCCGAGAGAAATACCGTAGTTATTGTCCGTCACCGTTCCCATCAACAGCGGATTGATTTGAAGTCCATAGTTGTCATACAGCGTGTTGGCAATAAATGCCACTGACAGAACAGCGGATTTCTGCTGCAGGGTAAACAATCCGAAAGAGAAAAAGGTATGTGTGCTTTCATCAAACAGCTTTTTGTCTTTCACCAAACTGATATCCAGCTGCATCGGAGAAAATTTCCACCCCGAAATCCAGCCTTTATCATCAAAGTATCCGCCGGAAAGGGACGGCAATACCGCCGCCAGAAAAAAACAAATCAGCAAAAACTTTTTCATGACATGATCCTCTTTAAAATGACACAAAAGAAATATACACTCTCAGCTCATTTTTTACAAACCGGATTGAGATTTCCCGCTTCTGCCGCACGAAGACAGAATTTTTCAAGATCGTAAAAACGGAAATCGGCACGGTAATCAAGAGGCGTATCATCTGCATTGACAATGACGACTTTTCCGCCGTTATGTTTGGTAAAAAGCGGCAGAGATGCCGCCGGCTGAACCGTCAGACTGCTGCCAAGCACCCAGATCATATCCGCATTTTCGCAATCAAAAACAGCTTTATCAAGCAGTGTTTCATCCAGCGGTTCTCCGAAAAAGACAACATCGGGCTTAAGAACGCTTCCGCAGCTGCACAAAGGAATACAGCCGCTGTCTATGCGCGGACGGTATTTTTCAATATCCGTTCTTTCGCTGCATTTCGGACATTTGAGAAACTGCAAAGTACCGTGCAGTTCGCCGACTTCAACACTGCCGGCTTTGCAGTGAAGTGCATCAATATTCTGCGTATAGATAAAATCAACTTTTCCTGTTTTCTGCAGCGCACTGAGAGTCCTGTGGACAATGGACGGCGTTTTATCCAGCATGGGATAAAGATACTCCCTGGCAAACTGATAAAATACGTCAGGGTGAGCATGAAAGAAATCAATATCAAAGAGGTCCTCTTTATCATAACCATTCCAGAGTTTTCCGCCGGAATAAAATCCGTTTTTGCCGCGAAAATCGGGTATTCCGGATAAAGTGGAAACGCCTGCCCCGGTCAAAATAATGACTTTTTCAGAGTCATCCCATGCCTGTAAAAAAAGTTCAAAATTTTCGTCCATAATCTAAAAAATCTCCCTGTATTGTCCGGGGTATAAACTATCACATTTTCAAAGTAATTTCAACGTTTTGCGACAGAAATACGCAAAAAAAGTGAAAGACTGAAATTATTCCTTCCGCATAGTGTTTGGCAAGGCGGGATTTTAAATCTGCTAAACTTTTGATACAGCGCTGTTCCGGATATTGCCCTCCGTTGCACATTGAGGCTTCCTCCTCCAAAGCTTCAGAGGATAAATTTGCGGACAGCCTTCACACGCTCCGTTTCACTCTGCTTGTTTTTGCAAGCAAAAAAAATCTACGAATAGCAAACCTGACGGCTTGCCATCCGTAGCTTTAGCGAAGGATGGTGGAGCATAGACGCTAAAAACAAATAACGTCCGAGAAATTGCGCACATTTTCAGAAAGATGGCTTGAAAAGAGCCTGTTTCTGTGATTGATTACAGTTACCACACTTTTAATCAACAGAAAGGAAACAGGCTATGGAAAATGTAACGCAAAAAACGAAAAGTCAATCTCCGGATCGATAAAAATTGATAAAAAGAGATTGGTGATCATCTGAACCAACTTGTCCGGCAGTCAGTAGAGGACACAATCAACAGTTTGCTTGATGCAGAAGCTGATGCCATTTGTAATGCAACTCGCTATCAACGACAGCCGTGCCGGCTCCTGCAAACGCAAACAGTTGACGACATCCGGAGAGGTTGAACTAACGGTTCCCCGTTTGCGGAGATTGCCCATTGAAACTCAAATAATACAACGTTATCAAACAAAGCAGAGTTCGTTTGAAGAAGCTCTGATAAAAATGTTCCTTACCGGTGTATCTGTCCGTAGAGTTGAAGACATAACAGAAGCACTCCGGGGCGCAAAAGTCAGTTCAAGCACCGTCAGTGATCTCAATCAAAAGATTTACAGCAAGATAGAATCTTGGCGAATGCAACCCATTCTCGGAGAATATCCGTATATTTTTGTTGATGGCGTATATCTTAAGCGCAGTTGGAGCGGAGAAGTACAAACGAGCTGGAAGACCCATTCTCGCCGGAGCGCGCCCTATGCATAACTCTACGCTTCCGGCATACGCAAATTTACAGAAAAATCGTTACACTGCCCGGAAAACTGACCGGAGCAACAAGTTTTGAAAAAATTTGACAAAAGAGTTTCCCGGAACTATATTATCTCCGTTTTTTCAATGGAGGATACGATGTCACAAAGTAATTTTATCTGGGGAACTGCAACGTCAAGTTATCAAATTGAAGGTGCCGTCAGAGAAGGCGGACGGGGCGTTTCCATCTGGGATACATTTTGCAGGGAACCGGGACGTATTCTTGACGGCTCCGACGGTTCCGTTGCCTGCGATCACTACCACCGTTTTCAGGAAGACGTCAAACTCATTGCAGACTTGGGCTGCAACGGATACCGCTTTTCTCTTTCTTGGCCGCGTATTCTTCCGGATGGAACAGGAAAAGTCAATCAGGAAGGTATCGCTTTTTACAATCGCCTGATTGACGCTCTGCTTGATCACGGAATCACCCCGTTTGTTACTTTGTACCACTGGGATCTTCCTCAAGGTTGCAAATACGGCTGGCTGAACAGAGAAACCGCTAAGGCATTCGGTGAATATGCAAAAATTTGTTTTGATGCTTTCGGAGATCGGGTTCACAATTGGATGACGTTGAACGAATCCTGGTGTTCCGCCGTCCTCGGTTACGGA
>JAZQYS010000593.1:0-3657 GCA_045633645.1 Victivallaceae bacterium
GAGGTCCCGCCGGTTACAAAGCGGCTGAACGTGCCGGACACAAAGGAATGAGCGTCTGTCTTTTTGAAGGACGCCCCCTCGGCGGTGTCTGCCTCAACGAAGGTTGTGTGCCGACCAAAACTTTGCTTTACTCCGCCAAGATTTTTGATTATGCCAACGGCGGCGGGGACCACTACGGTGTCACCACCACCGGCGCAAAGATTGATCATGCCAAAGTTGTTGCCCGCAAAGACAAAGTCGTGAAAACTCTGGTTTCCGGCGTTGCAATGCAGATGAAGGGCGCCAAAGTCAATGTGGTCAAAGCCAATGCCAAAGTCGTCGGCAAAGATGCCAACGGCATCACCGTTGAAGCCAACGGCGAAAAATACACCGGCAAAAAACTGATCATCGCCTCCGGTTCCGTTGCGGCTGTTCCGCCGATTCCCGGACTGCGTGAAGCGGTTGCTTCCGGTGACGCTCTGACCAACAGAGAAATCCTCGCCCTGACTGAAGCTCCCAAGAAACTGATCGTTCTCGGCGGCGGTGTCATCGGTCTGGAAATGGCTTCTTACTTCAACAGCATCGGCACTGAAGTTGTCGTTGTTGAAATGATGGACCGCATCGGCGGACCCACCGATAAAGAAATGTCCGAAATGCTCCGCGGTATCTATGAAAAACGCGGTGTCAAGTTCATGCTCAAAACCAAAGCGGTCGCCGTCAACGGCAGCACGCTGTCTGTGGAAAATGCCGACGGCAAGTCCGAACTCAAAGCCGACAAGATCCTCGTCGCCATCGGACGCCGTGCCAATACCGCTGATATGGGTTATGAAAATATCGGTCTTTACATGGAACGCGGTGCCGTTGTCACCGATGATGAAATGAAGACCAACGTTTCTGATGTCTTTGCCGTCGGCGACGTCAACGGCAAATCCATGCTTGCCCACACCGCTTACAGAGAAGCTGAAGTTGCCGTCAATGTCATTGCCGGTGAAAAGGACACCATGGATTACAGCGCCATTCCCGCTGTCATCTACACCAATCCTGAAGTTTCCAGCGTCGGCGAAACCGAAGAAACCGCTGCCCAGAAGGGACTCAAGTTCCGCGTTGTCAAGATGCCGCTGATGTACAGCGGACGTTACATCGCTGAAAACGAAGGCGGCAACGGATTTATCAAAATGATCCTCGATCAGGATGATATTGTTATCGGAGCCTGCATCATCGGCAACCCCGGATCTGAAATGATTTTCGGTCTTGCCATGGCAATCACCCGCAAGCTCAACTGCGCTGAAATCAGCAAGGTTGTCTTCCCGCACCCGACTGTCGGTGAAGTCTTCCGTGAAGCGGCTCTCAATGAAGCATAAGAAAAAAGAAAACTCTTTCAACCTAAACATATAAGGAAAAAGAAAAATGCCGAAATGTCAATTTATTGACCCCAAGAAAGTCCGCAAGCCGGGCGTCGTTGATCTGGGCGAGATCAAAATGAACCAGTACAAGAAGACCTTCGCAGAAGAAAAGAAGATCTTCGGAGCTGAAGCACTGCTGGGTATCTACAAAGACATGCAGTTCATCCGCGAATTTGAGACCATGCTTTTCCAGGTCCGTACCCAGAAACACTACAACGGTGTTGACTACCTCTATACCGGTCCGGCTCACCTCTACACCGGTGAAGAAGCTCAGGCTGTCGGTATGGCCTACACCCTGACCCACGATGATATGATCTTCGGTTCTCACCGCAGCCACGGTGAAGTGCTTGCCAAAGGTTTCAACGCCATCCGCAACCTGCCCGAAAAAGAACTCATGGATATCATGGAAAACTTCTTCGGCGGCGATCTGCTCCGCGTTGTTGAAAAGCACAACAAGAGCGGCAACGTCCGTGATCTTGCTTTGGACTATCTGCTCTACGGCTTCATGGCTGAACTTTTCGGACGCGCCAACGGATTCACCCGCGGACTGGGTAACTCCATGCACGTCTTCTTCCTGCCCTTCGGTATCTACCCGAACAACGCCATCGTCGGCGGTTCCGCCGGTATCTGCGCCGGTGCCGGTCTCTACAAGAAGGTCAACAAGAAACCCGGTATCGTCGTCTGCAACTGCGGTGACGGTTCCATGGCTCGCGGTCCTGTCTGGGAAGCTCTGAACTTCGCCTCCATGGATCAGTACTTCAAACTGTGGGATGACGAACACAAGGGCGGTCTCCCGGTGATCTTCCACTGTATCAACAACGGTTACGGCATGGGTGGACAGACCAACGGCGAAACCATGGCTTATGAAATCGCCGCCCGTATCGGTTCCGGTGTCCGTCCCGACGCCCTCCACGCTGAACGTATCGACGGATATGATCCGCTGGCCGTTATCGACGCTTTCAAACGCAAACGCGAAATCCTTGAAAACCGTCAGGGACCGGTCATGCTGGAAACCGTCACTTACCGTTACGTCGGACACAGTGCCACTGACAGCTCCACCTATCGTACCGCTGAAGAAATCGAAGCCTGGAGAGAACAGGATTCCATCGCTGCCTTCCGTGCCAAACTGGTCAAGGGCAAGATTGAAAGCGACAGCGCCTTCGACGGCTTCAACGAAGATATCAAGGAACGCATCACCCGCATCATGAAGCTGGCTATTGACGAACAGGTTTCTCCCCGTATCGATCCTGCCAACGAACCCGATGCCATGCGCAAATACATGCTCTCCAACGAGCGCGTTGAAAAGTTTGACGATCGTGAACCCGAAGTCAACATGCCTCTGGAAGAGAACCCCAACTACAAGAAAATCCAGACCAAGAAACGTTTCGGATATGATGAAAACGGCAAAGAAGTTTCCAAACTGGTTGCCTACAACGTCCGTGACGCTCTGTTTGAAGCCATCATCGGCAAGTTCTACACTGATCCGACTCTGATCGCCTTCGGTGAAGACAACCGTGACTGGGGCGGTGCATTCGGTGTTTACCGCGGACTGACTGAAGCCATTCCGTACCACCGTTTCTTCAACGCTCCCATCTCTGAGAGCGCCATCGTTGCCGCGGCTTGCGGATACGCCCTCTGCGGCGGACGCGCCATTCCCGAACTGATGTACTGCGACTTCCTCGGCTGCGCCGGTGACGAAGTCTTCAACCAGCTGGCCAAATGGCAGGCTATGTCCGCCGGCGTTCTGAAGATGCCGGTCGTTCTGCGCGTTTCCGTCGGTGCCAAGTACGGTGCCCAGCACGCTCAGGACTGGACCAGTCTCGGCGCCCACATCCCCGGTCTGAAGGTCTGCTTCCCCGCAACTCCTTACGATGCCAAGGGTCTGATGAACGCCGCTCTGAGCGGAACCGACCCGGTCATCTTCTTCGAAAGTCAGAAACTCTACGATACCGCTGAACTCTTCCACGAAGGCGGCGTCCCGGCTGACTACTACGAAATCGCCATCGGTGAACCGGACATCAAACGTGCCGGCAGCGATCTGACCATTCTTTCCATCGGTGCCACTCTTTATCCGGCAGTCAAAGCTGCCAAAGAGATGAGCGAGAAATACGGTGTGGGAGCGGGAATCGTCGATGCCCGCAGTCTGGTGCCTTTCAACTACGACAAACTCATTGAATCTGTCAAGAAGACCGGCCGTCTGCTGCTGATCTCCGACGCTTGCGAACGCGGCAGCTTCCTTAACGACGTCGCTGCCAACGTCACCCGTCTGGCATTC
>JAZQYS010000594.1:0-2374 GCA_045633645.1 Victivallaceae bacterium
AGCGTAAACAAATAGTTCAACACTCCTAAAGTCTTATTGACCGCCAACTGCAGTTTCCCGCGATTCAATGCGTATGACACAATACTGCTCAAAAGAGCCTGTAACAGCATTGTAACAACGAGCAAAACCAGAAGAGGAACCAGAAGCCCGCTTTTTCCGGGCAGAATTTGATCAACAAAAAACTGCATCAACCCGGGTATTAAAATCCCCGGAAGGACCAGCAGTAAGCCACCCCATATAATTACCCCCATCGTGCTTTTCATACCGCGCAGCATGGGGAATAATGCAGACCAGATACTGAATTTACTGCCGCTTTTTTTGAAATTTTCTCCCGGAGCAAAAGTCAACGCTACTCCTGTATAAGATTTTTCAAAAGTTTCGCGGTCAACAGTCAACGGACCTATGGCAGGATCATTAAGATAATAATATTTTTTATTGCGGGAATGACCTTCGTAAACAAGAAAGTGATTGAAGTTCCAGAATAAAATCATCGGAGCATCAAAGGAATCCAGTTGATCGGCAAGCACCCGGAATCCCTTTGCGTCCAAACCGTAAGACTTAGCGGCTTTGACAATGAGACTGGCCTTGCTGCCGTTTCTGGTAACGCCGCAATCACTGCGCAGCTGCTCCAGCGGAATGTATTTTCCATAGTAAGCCAGAATCATCCCGAGCGATGCAGCTCCGCATTCGGTAACTTCCATTTGCAGAACTGTCGGAGTCTTTTTCCTGTTTGAAAACAAGTTTTTCACTTTTGCTCCAATGATCCGGTATGTTTATTGTCAAAAAACTCTTTCAAGGCAGGCAGGATATAAGATGCGGGAGATCTTTTACCGGTGTTGATAATGACTTCTCCCACAACACCGTGAGATATCTTGCCAAGATAGCCGCGTTTGGTTGTCCAGGCAAAACCGGAGTATGTTCCGGGATCAGGCAGTAACTCTACAACTGCTCTGATTACCGCGCCTTGTCCGACAATCTGCCGGGTCAGAGATTCGTTTGCCAATTCTGCTTGAACAGCCTCGGGGTTGCTCGGCATAAGACTAACCTCCCGCACAATACCCTTGACGTATCCATAACGGCCGGCAGGTGCAATTGCCGGAGAAAAGAATACGCTCATACCACACTTTATCTCTCTGCTTTGGAGCGCCGGAATAAATGCCGCAATATAAATGCCGTCGGCAGGGTCGGAACTCAACAGGGCAACGGTTTCTCCATTTTGAACAAAAGAACCTTCTTTTTTGAATATTTCAGTAACTTTACCCTGATGATTGGCAGTTATCCAGTTGCTTTCCTGAAAAAGCCGCAATGCCAGGTCAAGTTCCCGTTTCTTTTGCGACAATGTCTGCTGCATTTCCAGAAGCTGACGCTGATGCTGCCACAAGGTTTCTTCACTGCTCAAATCATTGGCAAGCGACTCAAAAAGCGTATTTGCAAAACTTATTTCAGATTGGGTTTGATTGTCGAGAGCTTGAAAATAAGTGATTTTAGAAACGGCTCCGCTCTGCCGCAGAGATGAGTGGATTTCTACGATTTCTTTCGCCCGTCGGCGGCTTTTCTGCTGCAGTTCGGTCAACTGAGCAAGGATTTTCTTCCGTTGCGTTTCTGATCCAGTCTTGCGGGCGGTCAGTTTTTCAATACCGCGCCGCAGAATTTCCATTTCTGAAATCAGGGAATTATATTCATTGCCCAATTTGCTTATATTGAAAAAAAGTTCAGGATTATGGATTTGACCGACGGTTTGTCCGGGAGTGACTGTTGTTCCGACATTGATATTCAAATGACTCAAAGTACCTGTTCCGTGAGCGATTATCGGATGATATCCGTTGTTGAGCAGCGTTATACCGGTTCCTGAAACATTTTCACTGATCCGTCCGCAGAACCCCCAAATCAGAAGAGTTGCAAAAAGAATCGTTACAGCGGACAACAAAAAGTAATTCCAGAAATTTTTTATGCTGCGCAGGGTATTGTCGCCAATATTATTCCCCAAATTATTCAATGCTTTTTCTGAAAAATTTTTCTTGTTTGCCATTGTATGCTCCGAAATCAAAAACACCGTATGCGGTGCGTAAAATATATTCTGTATAATATAACTTGCAAAATGTTTTTTTCAAGAAGTGAATAAAAAAATGGTTCTGCCGGAACCCCGTAAAGGACTGTTACTTGGGTTGGAAAAATTTTTCAAAATGGCGATAGTGACCGGCTTTGAAATATTGACACATTTTTGTATCAGTACCGTAAAGATTTCCGCCCTGTTTGGCACAGGCGCGGCATCCGCCTTTGCAGGTGTACTTGTATTCGCAATCATTACACTCTTTGGCGTGTTTTTGCAGAAAATCCCCCAGACGCATATCTGATAACTTGTAAAGCGCAGACC
>JAZQYS010000595.1:0-9625 GCA_045633645.1 Victivallaceae bacterium
TTTTTTTCCCCCGGGAAAAAATTTTTTTTCCCCCCCCCCCGATTCCCATCCGCCCTTATCAGGAACAGAGGCGGATTATTTCAGAGAGAAGCGGGCGAAGCATTCGGGATTTTCCCAGTTGCCGCCGAGGGCGCCGGGGCACATGGTGGTATATTCGGCGGGACCTTTTTTGAAATTCCGTTCACGTGTTACGTTGAAACGCATGGTTTGAGCTTTTCCGCCAAGGGCATTGACGGGCATGGTCAATTCAACCACATAACCGCGCCGGGTATTGGTGACGGAAATTTTCACAGCGGGAAGCGTCACCCATTCCGTTTTCTGCGGAGACACTTTCACACAGCTGACTTTGCCCGCCATGTTGACAATAAAGTGGTGCAAAGTATTGTTTTCAGGCGTATGGAAATAAAACTCGATGCAGGAATCCCGCCAGAGATCCATGTTGCCGTTCTGATAAGAGGGGGTGATTTTAATATCTTTTTTGCGGGGTTCATCAACTTCAAGACGGGCGGTAAAAATGCCGCGCGCCAAGCGCACCTGACACATTGCGCCTGCGGTGATTTTGGTGTTGTCACGGTGGGCGGAAACAAAACGCCACACTTTCTGATTGCGCCACAAGTTTGCATTCAACGGAACAGTCGGGGCGGATTCACTTAAATTCATCACATCGCGGCGTTCCGCAGTCATGATGTCAAAGATGAATTTGCGGCACAACTGAACACGCTTGCTGTAAACGGCATTACCCGCAGCCGCACGGGCAGCGGAGGATAAAATTTTATCCAGAGTATTCATTTCATTGGCAGAATAAACTTTGCTCCAAACGAGTTTGCGCCGTTCCGCACCGCCTTTGCCGGTACCCAGATCGGCGGCACTGGATTTGAGTTTATCAGCGGCAATCCAGTATTTTTTCCAGTTGGCGTCAAAGCGGTCATAGAGTTTTTCCATATCTTTTGCGGCGGGACCGTAATACAAGGTGAAAAATTCTTTTCTCAAAGCCTTGTAATCCGCCTTGGGATTCCACAGCATTTTTGCCTGCAGATAGGTATCCAGCAGTTTGTAGGTAAAACTCAAACCGTGGGATTCGTGGAAGATTCCGGAACAATACGGCGCAACGGCACGGACATATTCAGAAAAGAGTCCGGGATACATTTCAGGAGGTCCGGGCAGTTTGCGTCCGTGGATTTCGCACTGATAAGTCCAGATGGCGAGGTTGTCTTTGCCGACGATTTTGCTCCACTTTTTGATTTCATTCAAATCTTTTTGAAACTGCGCGGGAACAGAAACAGTCTTGGGTCCGGGCAGACAGAGCCGCATACGGACATTAGAGGGGATTTTCACCGTCTTGGGAACATGCCGCATTGGAGGATACGCGGACGTGGCAATGTATTTTCCGGGATACTTTTTCTGCATTTTTTCAGCGATGGGTGCAATTACCTGCCACATGATCTCGCTGTCGTCATCACAGGGATATTTTTTTCTGAAAGCGTTGCAGCGGTCACAACGGCAGCGGCCGTCATTGGTAACCCCGTGGTCCATGGGTTCAATCATAAAGGTATCCGGCAGATTCTGTCCGCGCCAGGACTTGATGTGCGGCAGACCTGCAGCAGCGGGGGACTTTCCGCCGAGAAAAGCATCAGCGGCACGCTCCCACATTTTGGCAACTTCAGGATCGGTCCAGCAAAGATAACGGGTGTTGCGCTTTCCGTCTTTATCCAGCTGAAAACGTTCAGGATACTTCTTTCCCCACAGTCTGCCCAGTTCAAGGAACTGCTCGGTATGCACACCGCGGAGACGGCTGCTGTAGTTGCAGCGCAGACGCACATACCACAGCGGAGATTCAATGTTTTTACCGCTTTTCTGATATTCCAGACCATCCATTCTGTTGAAATTGGCGGCAAAATTGTAGTGGTCGCAGATGGTACGTTCTTCAAAGACGGGCGTATTGACTCTGATGCCGTCGGGAACAGTTATACTTTTCTTTTTGTAAACAAAAGTATTGTGATCTCCCGGAGCCAGCCAGCGGATACCTGCTTCTTCAAGAAAAGTATGAACGCCCGCAAGGGTTCCTCTTGAATTGGAAGTAATACTCAGGGTAACGGGATGGATTGTTGACACGGTGTCCTTTCCGGCAATAAAAATTTCATTGCCGGCAGTTCCGATATAGAATGCGTCGCGTTCAAGTTTTTTCAAATCTTTTCCCGGCGGAACTTTGCCGGGATAAATCCGGACTTTGCTCTGCGGACGGGAGGTGACGGCAAATTTGCCGCCTGTAATCATTTTAAGGTGCTTTGAAAGTTCTTCGGCACAGAAACGGATATAAGCTGAGGATTTTTCGGGGATAACGATATCCGCATCAGAGAAAGTAAGAGCCGACACCATCTGCGGCAAAAATGCCAACGCCGCAAGCGTAAAAAGAAAACGTGATTTCATAAAAATATACCTTCTGTTATTTCTGATTCAACCGCGCCAGAGCTTTTTCGGCGGCGGAGTAATTATATTTGTAAGTGATACTTTTTCCGGCGGCAAGGGCGCGTTTGTAAGCCTCAATCGCCAGGGCTTTTTTGCCGAAAGTTTCATAAACCTTGCCGATTTCCATATTTCCCTGAAAAACGAGAGACGGGTGTATCTCTTTGATGTTCTGCATATTCTGAAAATACCCGAGAGCTTTGGACAGGCTGAACTGCCGGTAACAGCCTCCCAGCCACAGACAGGTACGGTAATTTTCAGTAGCGTTCCGGCTTTTGATCAGACAGGCGCGGCGGAAAAAATCCATCTTTTTACGGACATCCCTTTCCCAATAACCGCAGCGGTTGAGAAAGAAACGCTGCGTATTGACGGAAAGTTCCGGATTCTCGCGGACGGCTTTGTCATAAAATGCCACCGCTTCGGCATACTTTCTTGCGCGTTCAAGTTTCTGCCCTTCGGCAATTAACTTCCGTTCGTTTCCTGACGCCTGAAACAGCATCAGCAGACCGGATACAGCAATCAGAAAAATCTTGTATTGCATTGCAAAATTCCTTACCACAGAGGACCGTTCTCAAAAGAAACGGTATTGGGATAAAAATACTGTGCCATATCGGCCTTTGCATCCGCAAGCTGACCGTAGGGAATCTGCATGGAGGAAACGTGTCCGTCTCCGAAAGCGTAGTTGGCACCGGCACCGTGTTTGGTCACATGAATATCCACACGGTATTTCTCTGCCGCATTCCAGGTGTAATAATCGCGCTGTTTATCTTTGTGTTCCACATAAGCCATATAAATTGAAGGACGGCGCAAACGGGCAATGTGCAGAGAACGGGTCCAGGAACTGGTATGTCCCACAAAATAACCGTTATCCATATTCTGCATATAACTGCTGTAAGCATACCCGGACCCCAGTTTATACAGTTTGGAGTTTTCAAGAATGTCTTTATTGGTTTCAGAAGGACAGAAATACATCTTGGGAATCGCATCGCCTTCTGCTGCTCCGACGTAAGAACGCAGTTTGAACGTCCAGTTATCCCAGGTACGCCCCGATTGTCCGTCCGCATAAGGATAGTAATTCTTGAAGTCATTGGTATACATCATCGTTGCGGAACCGATCTGCTTCATCTGATTCAGACAGCTGGCACTGCGCCCGCGTTCCCTCGCCTGCTGCAGCGCAGGCATCAGCATCGCAGCAAGAATAGCAATAATTGCAATCACAACCAGGAGTTCAATCAGCGTGAAGCATTTTTTTGAAAAAGAGCTTTGAGCTGAATGACCGGATAAAAATTTTGTTTGTTTCATATATTTCTTCCTTTTCTATCAATATTTAAGAAACTGTTGTTTCCGTAACACAAAAAACTTTGTTCTCCCCGGTTATTCTTCGGGGAGTTCAATTTCTTCAACTTCTTCAACGGGAGGTGCTTCGGGTTCACCGAGCAGACTTAAAAGCTGTTCGGCAGGCGTGAGACAGCTTTTGCTCTGATTGCACGGCTTGCAGCAGACGACCATGTTTCCGCGGGTACTGCGTCCGCCGCGGACAACGGGGACGATATGGTCAAAGGTCAACTCTTCCGGAGGAAACTTTTTTCCGCAATAGTGGCAGATACCCTTTCTCAGCAATTCCTGAAAATAGGGGGTTTTCCGCAACTCTCTTGCCTTTGCGCGTTCACGTTTAATATGGCGTTCATCACGCTCAAAATAGACCCAGTCATCCATTGCTGTTCACCTGTTTTCCGTCAAGGACGTCGCGGATGGCATGGATAACAACCGGCAGACGGTGGGGTTTTGAAAGGAATCCGCAGGCTCCGGCTTTGAGCAGATACTGAACCTCTTCTTCGCTGACAAAACCGCTGGAAAGCAGGATTTTGGCATCGGGATTGATTTCTTTGATACGGTGGAACGTTTCGTGACCTCCGGCTTTGGGCATAATCATATCCAGAAGCACCATATCAACAACGCCGGGATTGGCAGAGTAAATTTCAACGGCATCAAGTCCGTTTTCCGCCAGAAGAACATTGTATCCCAACTCCTGAAGTGCTTCAATTAAAAAGTCCCAAATCGTTTCGTGATCGTCCACGATAAGTACTGTTTCACTGCCGCCGGGCAGATCTTTGAGTCCCGCCATAAAAAAAAGTTACCTTTCATTTTCTTGTATTGATGATTCTTTGCTGTTATATTATAGCAGATTTGAATATCAATGGCAAGAGTATATTGAAAAAAATCCGGAAATTTGTGTATAAAATGAGTAAAAAAACAGTATATCCCGTTGTTCCCGGCGGATTTTGCGCAGGTGTACGCGGTGCTTTGGAAATTTTTGAGGAGACACGAAAGAAATTTCCCGCTCCTGTTTATGTTCTGCATGAACTGGTCCACAACCGCCGTGTCGGAGAAAAAATGCGGCAGAACGGCGCAATTTTTGTGGATGATTTATCTCAGGTTCCCGAAGGAAGTGTCGTCCTTTTCGGTGCCCACGGTGTCGGCAGAAAAGAAGAAACGGATGCTGCCGCCCGTCATCTGCACGTCATTGATGCCGGATGCCCCCGGGTCAAACGTCTGCACCGTGCCGCTTCTGCGTTGAAAAAAGACGAGGAATTGATCATATTCGGCAATCCCTCTCACCCCGAAGTGCGCGGCGTTGCCGGACACGCAGGAACTGAAAAAGTTTTTATCGTCAACAGCAAAGACGAAATTCCCCGGCTGCCAGAAATGACAAATCCGACGCTGCTCTGTCAAACCACCCGCGACCATCGGGAAATTGAGGAATTTACCCGTCTGCTCAAAGAACGTTTTCCGCTTCTTCACGCAAACAGCGGCGTGTGTGATGCGGTTTTCCGCCGTCAGCTGGCGGTTGAAAAGATGATTCCGCAGGTGGATGTCATGCTCATTGCCGGTTCTGCACACAGCTCAAACGCCAACAGAATGTGCGATGTGGCACGCCGTTCCGGGAAAGCCGCTTTTCTCGTTGACGGAGTGGAAAATCTGCCGGATCTGTCGGAATTTGAACGTATCGGTCTGGGTGCAGGCGCAAGCACGCCCGATGAAACCGTACAGGAAATTCTTGATTTTCTGATTGAAAAAGGATACACTTTGATTGAAAAATAAGGAGTTTTTTTGATGGATATAACCACACTTTCCCCCGCTGAAGTCTGGCGGAATTTTGCTGAAATATGTGCAATCCCCCACGCTTCCGGAAATGAAAAACAGCTCTCCTGTTTTCTTGCGGACAAGGCAAAAAAAATGGGATTTGAAGTCCGTCAGGATGAATTTTACAATCTGCGTATCGACCGCAAAGAGGAGATTTCCGGCAGTCCGCGTATATTGCTGCAGGGACACCTTGATATGGTTCCGCAGGTTGCGCCCGGCAAAGCCTTTGATTTTGCCCAAGATGCTGTGACGCCCTTGATACAGGGGGATTTTGTCTGTGCCGACGGAACGACGCTCGGCGCGGATGACGGTATCGGCGTTGCAATCGCAATGGCTGTGCTTGCCGATAAAAATATCCGCGGCAACATCTCAGCAGTATTGACTGTCAACGAAGAAACAGGTTTGATCGGTGCGGGAAAGCTTGCTCCTGAATTTCTTGAAGGGGATATTCTTATCAATCTTGACCACGGAGACTCTTCAAAGGTGTGTATCGGCTGTGCCGGAGGTGTGCGCATTGCTTTTGATTTTGATACCGGAAAATGCAGTACGCCTGCGGGAACAGCCGTGGAAATCACGCTTTCGGGACTGCCCGGCGGACACTCCGGCTCCTGTATCCACCAGAAACGCGGCAATGCTTTGCAGATGCTCGCAAAAATCGTAAAAGGCCTGCCGCTGTCAATTTTTTCTTTCAACGGCGGAACGGTGGATAATGCCATTCCCGACAGTGCGGTCGTCGGCTGCATTCTCACTGCCGACGGTGTTGCAAGTGAACTTTTCAATCGTGCGGAAGAGATGAAAAAAGAGCTTGAACCGCACTTCACCCTTGACTTGGATATCCGTTTCGTTTCTGCGCCGGAGCAGGTTTGGAACATGTATTTTCAGAAAAAGTTTCTTGAAATTTTTTCAACACTTCCCAACGGCGTTGCAGAGTTTGCGCCTGAATACGGCGTACCGCGCACCAGCAGTAATCTGGCGATTTTAAAGAATACGCAAGACAATCTGCATCTGATTTTGAGCGCACGCAGCCTGGATGACAAAAAACGCAAACAGCATACGGATAATCTTGTGGAAAAATTAAGTGTGCTTGATCCTCAGGTGAAGTACAATTCAGAATATCCCGGCTGGACGCCGGATACAAATTCAAAACTGCCTGAAATGATCTGCCGTCTGCGCAAAGAACTTTTTAATAAGGAAAGTGAAATTGAAGTCATCCACGCAGGTTTGGAAGCCGGACTTTTTGCCGGGAAAAATCCGCATCTGCAAATGGTGAGTATTTCTCCTGATTCCTTTGATATACATACCGTAAATGAACGTGTGAGTATCTCTTCAGTGCAGGAATTTTATACATTTTTTTCAGCTTTCCTGAATAAACTGGTCTGAACGTTTGCATTTTCTGTATAAAACGGCTATATTAACGGCGGAATTGAATAACGGAAAATAAGGGATTTTTCTGTATGACGACAAAAAAAGATATGCCTCCTGTGATAATCCTCTGCGGCGGCAAGGGGACGCGTCTGCGCGATGTGACGGAACTTCTGCCCAAACCCATGGTCTCCATCGGCGAACAGCCGATTGTCTGGCATATCATGAAAACTTATGCCTCTTTCGGCGTCAAACGCTTTATTCTGTGTTTGGGATACAAGCGCGAAGCATTTGTCGATTACTTTATGAATTATCACTTGCGCACCTCTGATGCCACCATCAAACTCGGACACGCTCCTGAAATTACTTTTCACGGTGAATCCGATGAGTCCGACTGGGAGGTGACCCTTGCCGGAACAGGTCTTGAAACCATGACAGGCGGACGCGTTTTCCGTGCTTCAAAATATTTGAAAGAGACGGATGAAAATTTCTTTCTCACCTATGGTGACGGCGTGTGCGATGTGGATATAAATGCGCTTTATCAGCACCACTTGAACAGCGATAAACTGCTGACTCTGACCGCCGTTCAGCCTGAAGCGCGTTTCGGAACAATGAACCTTGACGGAAACACTGTAACCGGTTTCGCTGAAAAACAGGCTCAGGCAGATGATTACATCAACGGCGGCTTCATGGTTATCCGCAAGGAATTCATCAAACGCTATCTCAACGGTCAGGAAGACCAGTTCTTTGAACGCGACCCCATGACCTGCTGTGCTTCCGACGGGCAAATGCAGGTGTTCAAACACAAAGGTTTCTGGCAGTGCATGGATAACCAGCGCGAATACAACATGCTCAATGCCATGTGGGAAAAAGGAAACGCCCCCTGGACAAAATATTGGAAATAATTTTATGTTCAACAACGTTTACAGCGGCAAAAAAGTTCTTTTGACCGGACACACCGGATTCAAAGGCTCCTGGCTTGCTTTTTGGCTGACTCAGCTCGGCGCAGAAGTTTGCGGCGTCGCTCTGCCGATGGAAACTCAATACTGTCACTTTGATCTTTTAAAACCGGATATGCGTTCAGAATACGCCGATATCCGTGACGCGGAAAAGATTTTTCAGATTATGGCAGATTTCAAGCCGGATGTGGTTTTTCATCTTGCTGCACAACCGCTGGTCCGGCTCTCTTATGCGTTTCCTGTGGAAACTTTTTCCGCCAATGTGATGGGAACAATTCATGTACTGGACGCCTGCAGAAAAGTTGATTCCGTCCGTGCAATCGTTGCCATAAGTTCCGACAAGTGCTACGAAAACAAGGAGCAGACCGCAGGTTACAAAGAAAGTGATCCCATGGGCGGATATGATCCTTACAGTGCCAGCAAGGGATGTACGGAACTTGTGATTTCAAGTTACCGCAGAAGTTTTTTCAATAATGATGAATATGGGAAAAAACATCACACGCTTCTTGCTTCAGGACGGGCGGGAAATGTCATCGGCGGCGGCGACTGGGCGCAGGACAGGTTAGTTCCTGATATTATGAAAGCTGCGGCAAAAGGGGAAACCGTTACCATCCGCAGTCCGTATGCGACACGTCCCTGGCAGCACGTGTTGGAACCGTTGTCGGGATATCTGGCATTGGGACAGAAACTTCTTGAAGAACAGAACTCCTTTGCCTGCGGCTGGAATTTCGGTCCGTCCGGAGAGGGAAATATCTGCGTTGAAAAAGTTACCTCTGCTTTAGCGCAGGAGTGGCGCGATATCAAAATTAAAATTGATCCTCCCGCCGATGCGCCGCACGAAGCGGGACTGCTTGCGCTTGACTGCTCAAAAGCAAAAAAAGAATTGAATTGGCACGGTGTCTGGACTCCGGAAGAAACTTTCAGACATACCGCCAACTGGTATAAAGAATTTTACACAAAAGGCAGAATTTCAACCGCTGAAAACTGGGCGGATTATATTTCTTCTGCACAAAAGGAAGGTCTTGCATGGACAAAGTAAAACAGCTTCATGATGAAATCATGGAAAAGGTCAAAGAGTATTACCGCCTTTGCCATGCGCCGGCGCAGAATACGGCTTTTGTTCCCGGTGAAAGCAAAGTCAACTATGCCGGAAGAGTCTTTGATGAAAATGAGTTGTGCAATCTCGTTGATTCAAGTCTGGAGTTCTGGCTGACATACGGGCGTTTTTCAAGAGATTTTGAAAAGAAACTTTCTGAATACCTCGGGGTGCGTTTTGCGCTTCTGGTCAATTCGGGCAGTTCTGCCAATCTGCTTGCTTTTTCGGCATTGACTTCTCCGCTTTTAAAGGAACGTCAGGTCAGACGGGGAGATGAAGTTATCACCGTTGCCGCAGGATTTCCCACAACGATTGCCCCCATCATCCAGTACGGTGCAGTTCCTGTTTTTGTTGATGTTGAACTTGAAACGGCGAATATTGACACGGCACTTCTGGAGCAGGCGTTTTCAGAAAAGACCCAAGCGGTGATGATCGCTCATACGCTGGGCAATCCGTTTAACATCAAAGAAGTGAAAGCCTTTTGTGAAAAACACAACTTGTGGCTGATTGAAGACAACTGCGATGCATTGGGTTCAAAATATGACGGAAAATTCACGGGAACCTGGGGAGATATCGGAACATCCAGTTTTTATCCGCCGCA
>JAZQYS010000596.1:0-4709 GCA_045633645.1 Victivallaceae bacterium
CCGAGGCTGCCAGAATCAGAGCCGAAGGTGAGGAGACCAAGTAATCATGCGTCATCGTGTAGATACTTTTAAAATCGGTCGTTCCGGTGCCCATCGCAGAGCCATGCTGGCTAACATGGTCAGCAGTCTCTTTGAGCATGGCCGGATCGAAACCACTATTGTCAAGGCCAAAGCTGCGGCAAGTTTCGCAGAGCGTTTGATCACGCTCGGTAAAAAGGGTGAGATTCATCATCGTCGTCTGGCTTTTGCCCGTCTTCGCAACAAAGAAGCGGTCAAGACCCTTTTTGACGAAATCGCTCCCGTTTACGCTGATCGCAACGGCGGTTACACCCGCATTTTCAAGCTGGGTAAACGTCGCGGCGACGCCGCTGAAACCTGCATCCTTATGCTGGTTGAAGCTGCTCCGGCTGCTGCCCAGGCTGAATAAGTCCTGCGGCGTAAAGCCGAACAACGTTTGTTGTTATTCAAACAGAGTTGACTGTAAATGGTCAGCTCTGTTTTCTTTTGATGGCTCTGTTTCCTTGTATGGGGAGATAAGCGTTAATGTTCGACTGAATATTTTGAATGTCTCTTAACAAAATACGCAGATTCCTCTGAAAATGGTTTCTACCGTTGCACAAGGCTGTGGCGGATAAGAGGGGGGAATAAAATATTCCTAAACTGACGTTTCGGATTTTTCCCGTGAAAAGAAGTTTTCCCCTTCGCAAAGAACCATCTATCCCTTGTTGAAAACAGTGCTTTTTTGATATTCCGGCTGAAGTTTTTTGTTCAGTTGCTTTTTTGATGATTTGGGTATTGCTGAGGTTGAGATGAAAACTCTTTTTCGTAAATGGTTATTGCTTTTCGTTGTCTTGTCTTTTGGTTTGACTTTTTGTCTTTCATGGTATCTGCATCGGAAAGAAGCGAAAAAAAATGCCCTGCGTCTTCTTGAAGTCAATCTGACAGATGTTTCCGGACGAGTCCGACGTGCTGAAAAACATTTGCAGACAGTTACTGAAATGTCTGCTGCTGCCGCAATTGCCAAAACCAGAGCTTTTGCCTTGCTTGTCCGGGAGAAACCTTCTATTTTGCAGAATCCTGAAGAGTTAAAACTTATCCGTAAAAAACTGGATGTGGATGAACTTCATGTCTCTGATAAAACCGGTAAACTGATTGCATCGCTGGTGCATGGCAGTTTTCACGGAAAAGATAATTATCTCGGGTTTAATCTTTCTGAAAAGGATCAATCAAAAGTTTTTATGCAGGCGGTTAAAGATCCGGCATTTGAATTGGTGCAGGAACCGCAGCATAACGGTGCTGCCGGCAGATTGTTTCAATATACGGGTGTCGCCCGTCTGGATGAACCGGGTGTCGTTCAAATCGGATATTGTCCGGAGCGCATAGAAAGGGCGCAAGAGCTTGCCGACGTTAAAAATATTGAATCTGAAACGCGCATAGGTATCAACGGCAAATTATTCATTACCGAAAACACACAGCATCCGGCAAATTACAAAAGGGTATTCGGTACCCGTGAAGCATTGTGCCAATCTGTTGTTTGCGGAAAATATCTGCTGACGGTCATGTTGCCGTGGAAAGAAGTTTATACCAAAGACCGCACCGTTATCACCACTCTTTTTGTTGGAAATGTTGTTGTTTTCTCTTTGATTTTTGTTTTGATTGCCGGCTTGCTGCAAAAAGTTGTAATCAAAGAAATTTCTGCAGTTACCGATTCTCTGGATGAATTGTCAAAAGGGAATTTTGATAAAAAGATCGAAGTGAAAAGCACTTCTGAAATGCATAATTTGGCGGAAAGTATCAATAAAATGATCAGTACGTTGAAAATGCATGGATCTCACGCCAGAGTTGAGAGAGATGCCGAAATAACTGCAATGCTGAGAAATTCTCTTCTTCCCTCCCATTTTCCGGAAAATGAGAATTATAAATTTACTGCAGAAATATTTACTGCAAGTGAATATGGCAGCAATGTGTGTGATATTTTCGAAATAGGTCAGGAACGTATTGCCATGTTTTTTGCCGATGTTACAGAAAAAGGGATTGCTCAGGGGCTTTATATGATAAAAGCTAAAAATATGCTTCACAAGGCTCTCCTGAAAAATTCTCCGGAAAAAGCTTTGCAGCTTGTCAATGAAAAACTTTTCAGTGATGGAGAAAAGAAAATACCTTTAAAAGCATTTCTCGGCATCTTGTATCTGCATGCCGGTGTACTGCAATTATTCAACGCCGGTCATGTGGATCCTGTTATCAAGTCAAAGAACGGGAACATGCATTTTATCAAAGGGCCGGTTATTCCTTTGATGGGAGTTTCTTCTCGTGCTGTATTTACGCCGATGTCTCTGCAGCTTAATGCGGGGGATAGATTTTATTTTTATTCCAATGACACCATTGAATTGTTAAATTCTAAAGGTGAAAAATACGGCAGGGAACGGCTGGGGAGTATCATTTCTTCATCCGGAAATAATGCGCAGGACGTTATAAAATCCATCCGTCAGGATGTGATGGGTTTTTCCGGAACAACTTCTTTTGATGCTGATATTGCTGTTGCGGTTTTGGAATATACTCCTGTTGAGGAGTAAAACTCGTACTTTCAACGGAAAAACTGAAAAATACAGCTGATATTATTTCCTCTGACATTTTGTGTCATACCTCCTGTTCCGTGTTTCTTGAACAGGAGTTTTTTTACGGCTTTTTTGAATTGTTTTTACGGAAAAGTCCGGGGGATATATGATGATGACGGACAAAGAGTTTACTCAGATAGTTTGAGTCACAGAATCCGCAGCGTTCCGCAATGGCGGCAAGGGATAATTCTGTACTGCGCAAAAGATGTTCAGCGGCTGACAGTCTTTGCTGAAGAAGATACTGCAGGGGAGAGTATCCGGTAAGCTCTTTGAATTTTCTGTAAAACACCCGCCGGGAGACATTGAACTGTTTTGCCATAATGTCTATATGGATATTATGTTGATAATTGTTGTTCAAATAGTTGACTGCCCCCGATATCGTAGAGGCGGAATCATTCTTTTGAACTGTTCCGCCTGAACGGCAAACCAACGTCAGTACGTTGAGAAATAAAGAAAATGCCCGCAGGTTTTTTCCCGGAAGTTCATCCTGCAATTCTTTATTTAATTGCGGGACAATTGTTTCTATTTCCTTTAATGTTTCCTCATCAAGTGTTGTCAATGGTTTTTCATGGGAATGATCCGGAGAACAGATCGGCGTCATTATCATCGGAAACAAATACAAACCGCTGCTGTCCAGCCGGGGAACCGGCAGATTTTCCGGCTCGTAAAGCAAGTTGAAAAGAGATAACTCCTGCGTGTTTTCATAGGCGTGTATTTTTCCGGGATGCATAAGTATCACATCTCCGCGCTGCAGAGGATGACTTTTGCCATCCACCCAGTGAAGTGTTGATGTTGAATGCAGAATAATGGATAACTCTGAAAATTCATGGTCGTGAAAATTCAGATTCCTGTGTTCGCCGCAGGGAATGTATTTGGCACCGAGACGCAAGCGTTCCAGATGCGGCATACCGCCTATGTTGTAAGTTGTTCGCATTGTTCTTTTCCTGATGTTTGGCACAAATATACTTTTGTTCGGCACATTTGTCAAGGTTTTTTTGAGAAAATATGATATATTTTACATAAGTTCAATTTCTGTTCATATTTTTATAACTTGAAAAGGATAAACAACATGGCTCACTTCAACAAAACAAATTCTGTGAAAAATTCCCGTGTCAATTGTTTTACGCTCATTGAACTTCTGGTTGTCATTGCCATCATCGCTATATTGGCGGCGATGTTGATGCCGGCTTTGAACAAGGCAAGAGCCAGAGCAAGAACCACATCGTGTGTCAATCAGGTGAAAAATGTCGGTTCAGTTGTATTGAATTACTGTGCGGATTTCAATGATGAAATCATTCCCGCCCGGCTTCCCAAGACAGTTTATAATACGACAACTGAAATTTATTGGGCTTTTTTGCTGTACCGTCACAATTATCTGACAAACCCCCGGTTGTTTTATTGTCCTGAGGTGGAAGTCAATTACAAATATTCATTGATCGGCAGCGGAGAAAGTGCCGTTGAAAAGCCCCGGCAGTCTACGCCTTACCGCTATACGACATACGGATTGAATTATCTGTTGGGAGATGTTATGAATGGACACGAATACCGTTATAAACTCGGTAAAATCAAAAATCCTTCTCACAAGATGCTTATGGGCGATGCCCGTCAAGTCATCAATAAAGGATGGGGCGGCGCAGGAGCTGTCAGCGGAACCGGCTGGGCGCCCAGACATGATGGGCAGAACGGCGTTGTTCTTGAAATAACTTCAGAGAACTATGACAGCTACGCTGCTTTCAGGGGAACTGCAAATGTTCTCTGGGTAGACGGACACGTTGCCGGTATTTCTGCAAATGAATTGGCGCAATTTGCAACATCTTCAGTCAGAAGTTCTTATATTTCATGGCAGTAAGCGGAAAAACAGGGGAACTCAAATGATTAAAAATATTCTTCTGATTTTTGTATTTTGCATAAGTACTCTCTTTGCCGGAGTTGATTTGACATCAGGAAACAGACACAGATGGCGTTGGTTCGGATTCAAAAGTGCAAAATTTGTCAAAGGCGTCGGTTTTAAGGGTGTTTCAACAGGCAGCAGCCGGTTGATTTCTGAAAAAATTTCCGTTTCAGCCGGACAGGTTGATTTTGTTGAAATGGTAT
>JAZQYS010000597.1:0-2690 GCA_045633645.1 Victivallaceae bacterium
ATGAAGAAAGAGTCAAATGGTATGGATGATGAAGTGACAAAGCCCGCAGTCAAAAAGTCTGCTGCAAGAAAAAAAGCACCGAAGGCAGAGGAAATTGTGCCTGAAGTTGAAAATAACGTTGACGAAGTTCAGACCGAAGAAGTCGTTGACTTTGTTGCCAAGGACAGAGATTCTTTGAATGACATGGAACCGAGTCTTGACGAACTTGCCGCTATTGAAGCCGATGATGACGATGATGACGATTTTGATGATGATATTGCCGCTGACCCCACGCCGACGGTCAAACGGAAACTGGTCATCAAACGTGTCTGCGCTCCGCCGATCAAATTTACGCCCAAAGCCATGCCCGAAGAGGCTCCCGTTCGCGGACGCCGCTCTTCCGGAAGCAGTCAGCTCAGAACCAAGCAGGAAAAAGATGCCGCCCGTAAAACGGCTCTTGATTCCAAACTTGTCATGGGTACAAAGAATGACACGATGAAAGTCTACATGACTGAAATCGCCCGTATTCCCCTTGTCAACAAAAAAGAAGAAGCTGACTTGGCTGATGCCATTCACAGTACCGATGAAGGCAAGCACGAAGACGCCCGCACCACTCTGATCAAAGCAAACCTGCGTCTGGTCGTTAAAATCGCCCACGATTTCAAAGGACTGGGTTTGCCGCTGCTTGACCTCATCAGCGAAGGCAATATCGGTCTTATGCGCGCTGTTGAAAAATTTGATCCCGCCAAGGGCGCAAAGTTTTCCAGTTACGCCGCCTGGTGGATTAAGCAGTCCATGAGACGCGCGCTTGCCAATCAGAGCAGAACGATCCGTATTCCCGTTCAGTCCGCCGGTAAAATCAACAAGATCAAAACCGTCCGTATGCGTCTTGTTGAAGAATTGGGACGCGATCCCTCCGACGCCGAAATCGCCGAAAAACTTGAGTTCAGCGAACGTACCGTTGCCGGTTTGCGTATGGCTGACTTGAGAACCATCTCCCTCAATGACCCGATTCAGCAGGGTGAAGAAGGCGAATTTCAGGATATTATTCCCGATAAACACGCTCAGACTCCCGATCAGATCATCGGAGATGTTGAGTCCGTCTTCCGTCTCATGCATCTGCTGGATAAACTTGAAGAACGTGAACGCAAAATTCTTGAAATGCGTTTCGGTCTCCGCGGCAGCCGCCCCCTGACCCTTGAGGAAGTCAGTCAGGAAATCGGACGTACCCGTGAACGCGTCCGTCAGATTCAGAATCAGGCGTTGACCAAATTGAAACAGCTCCTTGCCGATGAGGCAAGTTTCAATTACGAGGGATAATTCCCCATGTTGACGGGAGATCTCCTCCTTTACCGCTTTGCCGGCGGAAGATTCAAAATCCGGTTCGTTGATAAAAACGAACCGGATTTACTGCTTCTGGCTCAGTCCCTTATTGACTGTTTTGCCGATGCTTCCGCTAAAGGATTTTCCCGCAATCAGCTCGAAGAGGCTCTGGAGCTTTACCGTCATCAGAAAGAGCTTAAAGTCGTTGACGGTCTTATCAAACTTTTAATGGACAGAACCGTGTTTCTTTCCGCTCAGGAAATTGATTATCCCGCCCTGCGCGAAAAGATTTTTTCTCAATCTTCTTCTCTTCTGCTCCGCTGCGGCGGAAATCTTGAAATGTTTCAAGCTTCCGTTTCTGCCCTCTCAGATGGTGTTGATTTTTACGGCGATCTTCCCGGATTTGAAAAAATTGTTTCATTTCCTTTTATCAAACCGCTTGATCTGATTGACCGTTACAACCTTGCCCTCGCTCAGGGAATGTTATTTTACACCCGGTCCCTGAAAATCAAGGTTTCCGATCCTGAACCGGCTGAACTGCGCCGCATGTTGAAGTATCTAAAGTTCTTCCGTCTCCTCGCTGAAGTCGTTCAGGTTAAAAAGAATTCTCTTGAACTGGATATCAGCGGTCCCTTTTCCCTCTTCGGTCCCACGCGCAAATATGCCCTTAATCTTGCTGTATTTCTGCCCGCTGTCGTCCGTTTGAAGCAATGGAAAATTTCCGCCGATCTTGAAGTCGGCAGCAAAAAAGGAAAGTTTTCCCTTGATGATTCGTCTGAATTGGTTTCTCATTACCGCAATTTTTCCGCCTACGTTCCCGAAGAAGTAAAAATGTTTCACCGTCTCTTCTCAGAAAAAGTTGATGATTGGAAAATTGTCGGTGAAACTCCGCTCCTCCACGCCGGTAAACAGGAGTTTATTATCCCCGATATTTCTTTTGAAAGTATTGACGGTTCAGTTATTCATCTTGAACTTTTTCACCGTTGGCACAAAGCTCAATTACAACAGAGGATAAATTCCCTCTGTCTGTATGATCTTCCCCTCATTCTCGGTATTGACCGCAGCATTCTCTCGAATGAGGAATTTGAACAGATTATTTCCCAATCCCCCGAACTTAAACACCGTCTTTTCCGTTTCTCCGATTTCCCCGGTATCGACACCGTCCACCGCACCCTCCGCTTTTTTTTCCAGGTGAAAAAAAAGCTTGGCAAAAAAAAGCCTTTTTAGCGGTCGGGTGCGTTGCCCGACCGTTTAAGGGAAGTGTCCCTTAAAAATCCCTCACAGATAGTTTCGTGGGTAATTCACGGTAGAAAAAAAAGCTTGGCAAAAAAAGCCTTTTTAGCGGTTGCGACGTTGCTGCAACCGGTCAGGGGGACTGATGGTCCCCC
>JAZQYS010000598.1:0-3655 GCA_045633645.1 Victivallaceae bacterium
GGATTGCCTTTGAAGACTTCACCGATATTTTTTTCCAGACTGCGGATAACCCGCTGCATGGCTTCAAAATTGAAACCGGAATTTTCTGCGTTTTCTTCGCTGCTCCACTTATCAGTTCCGTCAAACGCATGCGGATTGTTGAAAACCAGCATTGCGCCGCCGATTTGTATGGTATCCATGTGTTTCAGAACGCGCTCCGTGACCGGAAAAGCATTGACGAAAGTCCCGTTGACGCTTTGCAAATCGCTTACGCTCCATGAGCTGCCGTTAAAGTCAAGTTTCGCATGGTGGCGTGAAACGTTGCTGTCGGACAGAACTATGCCGCAATCCGTTCCGCGGCCGATGGTGTAACTGTTCTGATCCAGAATCACTTCACGGGTGGTTCCGGCTTCCTGGATTGTCAGCGTTGAATAATCAGCTCCGTGAACAGAACTTTGATTTGATATTGTCATCATTTTTTATCTGACTTCTGTAAATTATAACAAAGATTTGATGTTGTCAATGGATTTTTTTGTCTGTTCTACAGGGTCGGCACCTTCGTATTCAATGACCGCTGATTCAACGTGTTCAAGACTTTTGAATTTTTCCAGAACGGCGGGCAGATCCAGACTGCCTTCGCCCACGGCGGTATCGGTGTGGTCTCCGTTGGGTTTCCAGAGAAAATCTTTGAAGTGCACACCGTAGATCCTGTCGGCATAACGCTCCATCCACTCTGTCGGTTTTTCCAGATGCGTGTGCATGCACCAGGCGGTATCAAAGCAAAGTCCGATGGATTTATTGCTCCGTGCAAAAACGTAATCAAGCATTGTGGTATTGCCCAGCCAGTGATAACCGCCGTGATTGTGGATACCGGTCACCATATTATATTCTTCGCAGAGTTTTTCCACACAGGCAATGGTCTTTTCCATATCATCGGGAATGAAGGTGATACTGACAAGTCTGCCGCCTGCCTGTTTGGTGAATTCAAAAAAACGGCGGTTCCATTTCTCATCATTTTTCATCAGGGCAACGCCGACTCCGGGAATGGAAAGTCCTTTTTCAGCATAGATGCTGATGACTTCTTTCCAGGATTCCGGCGCATCAAAGTTGACATGACAGCCGGAAAGATCCACAGTTCTGCTGCCGGTTTTCTGAATGGCTGCGGCACACTCCGTGTTGTCTTTTATATTGCGGAAAGAAAAACTCTTTGCCCCGATATTGTTTTTGAGATCAAACATTGGAAAATTGTATCCTCTGTGAATTATTGCAAAATTGTAATGTTTATAATATATATCTTTTATTCTGATTTTCAAACGGATTTACTGTTTGCATTACTGAAAACAGCAATTCCGGTGTCAGATTGAATTTAATCTTTCATATTGCTTTTGTCAAATACAGACAGGTTGTTTTTTTGCAATAAATGTTGTATATTAATAAAATCAGTCTGAAAATCATGAAAAAGCAGGATATCTGTACTATGGAAATATCATACTTTGAAGAAGTCAAACGCAAGTTGGTTCACTTGTCGTCATTGTGGATGGTCGCTGCCACAATGCTCCTTGCGCAGAAACAATGGATTGCCTGTCTGATTTTTGCAGCATTGCTTTTGCTTACGCTTGTTTCAGAACACGATTACGCCAACGGCGGAAAAACTCTTGGCAGACTTTACGGTAAACTTTTCGGAAAAATGCTCCGCAACGAAGTCAAACCCGGACAATGGATTGTTTCCGGCGGGGCGCCGGTTCTTGCGGCGGCATTGATGATGAATGTCCTTTTTGCCCCCGTTATTGCCGCCTCCGGATTGGCTGTCATGCTCACAGGAGATGCTTTTGCCGCCTTAATCGGACGGAAATTCGGAAAACACAAAGCTGTTAACGGCAAGTCGTATGAAGGCTTTGCCGCATTTGTGATTGCAGGAATGCTTGCTCTTGCTGTTGTCTTTGCTCTTTCGGGACTGCCCGGAAGATGTTATATCACGGGTTCCGTTGCCGTTGTTGCGGCGGCTGTGGTGGAACTTTTTCAGAAACAATTGAAACTTGATGATAACTTCACGATTCCGCTGACTGTCGGAATCGTCCTGTTTCTCGGTTTCAGGTTCTGAATGTAATACTTTTATCAAGGATTTTTATGAAAAACATTTTTTTACTTTTATTGACGGCTGCGGTATGTGTGCTTTCCGGTTGCGGAAAGAGCCCTGAGAAAAAACTTGTTGTCGTGACCAATGCGGCATTTCCGCCCTACGAGTACGTTGCCAATAGAAAAATCGATGGTATTGATCCGCATATCATCCGTGAGATCGGCTCCCGTCTGGGATATACTGTTGAAATCCAGGATATGAGTTTTGATTCGGTAATCGCCGCCGTGCAGTCGGGCAAAGCGGATATTGCCGCTTCAGGTATTACGGTTACAGAAGAACGTAAAAAACAGGTCGCGTTTTCCGTGCCTTATGTGGTGGCGGAACAGGTTATTATTGTTCCCCGGACATCCAAAATTGCCGACGGCAAAGATTTGAAAGGAAAAAGAATCGGTGTCCAGCACGGAACCACGGGAGACATGTATGTTTCAAAACATATCGGAGAACCGCAGCGTTATAAAGATTCTGCTGTCGCCGTTGCCGCTTTGCTTTCAGGCAAACTTGATGCAATCGTCATTGATACGGAACCGGCTGAAGTTTACGTCAAACAGCGGACTTCTCTTAAAAGACTGACTGAACCTCTTACTTTTGAGGAATATGCTTTTGCGTTCAACAGAAACAACTGGGAATTGCTTGCCGGATTCAACGCCGAACTTGAAAAAATGCTGAAATCCGGAGAAATCGCACAGATTATCAGCATGTATAAAGAGGCTCATTCGCAGTCTGCCGGAAACATCGTTATTGATGCCGATGGATTCTGGAGCAGAATGAAGCAGTCTTTTGCATTGAACTTTCTTACTGCGCAGCGTTACTATTATCTGCTGGATGGCTTTTTTATCACACTTCAGGTGACGGTTTTTGCCATCGTTATCGGACTTGTCATCGGATTTGCCGTGGCAGTCATCCGCAATATGTCCGAACAGACGGGGCGTTTCAAATGGCTGGATTGGCTGTGCCGTCTGTACCTTACGGTGATTCGCGGAACGCCGGTTGTGGTGCAGCTTTTGATTATCTACTTTGTTATTTTCAGCTCGGTGGATATAGACAAAGTTTTTGTTGCGATTATTGCATTCGGAGTCAACTCCGGAGCGTATGTTGCTGAAATTGTCCGCGGCGGTATTGCCTCGATCGACAAGGGACAGATGGAAGCTGCGCGGAGTTTGGGATTCGGTTACTGGCAGTCCATGCGCTTTGTCATTCTGCCGCAGGCGGTAAAAAGTGTGCTGCCTTCTCTTGGTAACGAGTTTATTGTTCTTCTGAAAGAAACCAGTGTTTCAGGTTATATTGCTTTGCAGGATTTGACCAAAGGCGGAGATATCATCCGCAGTCAGACCTATGACGCATTTTTCCCGCTGCTGGCGGTCGCATTGGTTTATCTGATTGTCGTTATGGTACTGGGCAAACTGCTTGCCGTTTTTGAAAAGAGGTTGAAGAGAAATGAGTGACACGATTTTTGAAGTAAAAGAACTGGTCAAACAGTATCCTGCAATTATTGCCTTGGACCATGTCAGTACGCAGATCCAGAAAGGCGAAGTCGTTTTT
>JAZQYS010000599.1:0-5849 GCA_045633645.1 Victivallaceae bacterium
GTTTGATATCAATACCCGCGGCGCACTGGATGACCGCGCTCCGGCTGAACAGCTGCTGCGTGATTATTTCTCAAAACACATCGACTGCATGTGCGACGATTGCAAGACCCGTCTGGAACGCAATATCTGGCGTATTTTGGACTGCAAACAGGAGTCCTGCGGTAAAATCATTGCCGGCGCTCCTGATTATGTCAACAGTTTCAGCGAAGAATCCCGCACCTATTTCAAAGAAGTCTGCCGTGCGCTGGATGCTTTGAAGGTTCCCTACCGTGTTAATCCCCGTCTGGTTCGCGGACTTGATTATTATGTCCACACCGTGTTCGAAGTGACACATCCCGCCCTGGGTGCGCAAACGGCAGTTGCCGGCGGCGGCAGATATGAACTCTTCCTGCCCGGAGAAAAACGTCCCGTTCCCGGTGTCGGTTTTGCCGCAGGTGTTGAACGTCTGCTGCTCTGCCGTGAGGCATTGAATGTAAAAGCCGCTGAGCCCGCCGGTCCTGTTGCCTATCTGATCGGACTGGGTATTGAAGCGCGTCTTGCAAACCTGGCACTTGCCGATCAGTTGCGTGCCGCCGGAATTCCCGTTGATCTTGAACTTGAAGAGCGTTCATTCAAAGCGCAGCTGCGCGGAGCCAACAAGAGCGGCGCAAAACTTGCCATTGTCCGCGGCGACAGCGAACTGGAAAAGAATATTGCAATCGTGAAAAATATGGCGGACGGAGAACAGACTGAAATCTCTGCCGATTCTATTATGGACTACTTAAAACAAAGGAGATAAACCAAATGAAAGAACACAATCTTATTTTCCTCGGCGCCCCCGGCGCAGGCAAAGGCACTGTTTCCAAGCAGGTTCTTGCCAAGTATCCTCTGGCTCACATTTCCACCGGTGATCTGCTGCGTGCAGAAGTTGCCGCCGGTACCGAACTGGGCAAAAAAGCTGATGCTCTGATGAAATCCGGACAGCTGGTTCCCGATGAAATCGTCGCCGGAATGGTCCGCAGCCGTCTGACTCAGGATGACACCAAACCCGGATTCATCCTTGACGGATTCCCCCGCACCGTTGCTCAGGCTGAACTTCTGAACGATGCTCTCAAAGCCATCGGCCGCGAACTGCAGCAGGTCGTTTACTTCAAAGTTGATGATGAAATCCTGCTTCAGCGTCTGACCGCCCGTCAGAACTGCCGCGGCTGCGATGCGATTTACAACAAACTTTTCAAACCCTCCAAGGTTGAAGGTATCTGCGATTGCTGCGGCAGTGAACTTTATCAGCGCAGCGATGACTCTCTTGAAACCGCCAAGAACCGTCTTGCCGTTTTCTACAAACAGACCAGCCCCCTGATCGAATACTACGAAAAGGCCGGTCTGCTGCTGACCATTGAAGCAACCGACAGCGAGGAAATCATGGCTGAGCTGGTTGCCGCACTGGAGAAATAATTTTATGTCCCGGAATCAGATTGTGCATACTCCGGATGAGATAGCGCGCATCCGCCGTGCCGCCGCCATAACGGCGCAGGTACGTGATCAGATCGCTTCTGCCATCCATCCGGGGATGACCACGCTGGATGTGGACATGTTAGCCGGTGAGTTTATCCGTGCTTCCGGCGGAAAAAGTGCATTTTTGAATTACCATGGCTACCCCGGAAATATCTGTATTTCCGTCAATGAAGAGGTGGTTCACGGTATCGGCAGTCCCAAGCGCATCATCGGTGAAAAAGACATCGTGAGCATTGATGTCGGTGTTGAGTTTGACGGTGCGATGGGAGATACTGCGGTGACAGTTTCAATGGATAGTGACCCGGAAGCTGATATCCGCAGATTGCTGGAAGGAACCCGCAATGCCCTTTTTAAAGGTATTGATGCCGCCCGCGGCGGCAAGCGGGTTGGAGATATAAGCCGGGCGGTGGAGCGTGCCGCCCGCGACAGTCATCTGGGAATTGTGCGTGAATATGTCGGACACGGATGCGGTATCCGCCTGCACGAACCGCCGGAAGTACCCAATTTTTCCGGCTGGGGCAGCGGACCTGTTCTTGTACCCGGCATGGTGCTCTGTATTGAACCGATGTTGAATCTCGGTTCAGAAAAAATCGTGGTTGATCGCAAAGACGGATGGACCGTCCGCACCCGCGACGGCGCATGGAGCGCGCATTTTGAACATATGATCCTTATAACAGAAAATGAACCGGAGATTTTAACGTGGCAAAAGATGATGTGCTCAGAGTAGACGGCGTAGTTCGTGAACTGCTGCCCAATACAATGTTCAAGGTTGAGATCCAGACCGGACACATGGTGAACGCCCATATTTCCGGAAAGATGCGTATGAACTTTATCCGCATCCTTCCCGGAGATGCCGTGACCCTTGAAATGTCCCCCTACGATCTGACCAAGGGACGTATCGTGTTTCGTAAGAAGTAAGTTTCAAAACCCTATAATTTTAACGGAGAGAAAAATGAAAGTTCTCGTTATCAATGCCGGCAGCAGCTCCCTGAAGTTCCAGCTGTTTGCCATGGAAAATGAAGAAGTGCTCGCCAAAGGACAGTTTGAACGCCTCGGCAGCGATGCCCCCAATCTGATCTACAAACGTCCTGACGGATTCAAATTTGAAGCTGTCATTCCCGTCAAAGATCACGCTGAAGCCGTCAGCCGCATCTGCGAAAAACTGACCGATCCTGAAATCGGCGTCATCAAGAGTCTGGGCGAAATCGCCGCAGTCGGACACCGCGTTCTGCACGGCGGAGAAAAAATCACCGCTCCGATGCTCATCACCGAAGAGGTCAAAGACGTTATCCGTGAGTGCTTCCCCCTCGGTCCTCTGCACAATCCTCCGAACCTCGCCGGTATCGAAGCCTGCGAAAAAGCCATGCCCGGCGTTCCCAATGTCGGTGTGTTTGATACCCAGTTCCATCAGACCATGGCTCCGGAAGCTTATCTGTATGCCATTCCTTATGACTACTACAAACAGTACGGCATCCGTAAATACGGTTTCCACGGAACCAGCCATCACTATGTGACCATCGCAACGGCTGACTTCCTCGGAATTTCTCAGGATGACACCAATATCATCACCTGCCACCTGGGCAATGGCTGCAGTATGGCCGCCATCAAGAACGGCAAAGTCGTTGATACCACCATGGGACTTACCCCGCTTGAAGGTTTGATGATGGGAACCCGTTCCGGTGATATGGACCCCGCCGCCGTTCTGCGTATGGTTGAACTCGGCAGCACCGCTAAAGAAGTTGACAATATCCTCAACAAAAAATCCGGACTTTTCGGCATGGGCGGAATCGGTACCGGTGACATGCGCGATATGCTCGCCGCCGCCGATAACGGCAACGAACAGGCTGCTCTGGCAGTCAAGATGTTCGTCCGCAGAATCGTCAAATATATCGGTTCCTACTATGTGCTGGTCGGCAAGCCCCAGGCTATCGTCTTCACCGGCGGTATCGGCGAATTCTCCTTTGAAATCCGCAAGATGGTCATGGATCAGCTCGGTGCTCTGGATATCCGCATCAACGAAACTGCCAACCGCGAATGCTTCGGCAAAAGCGGCGTGATCTCCACCGAAGACAGTGCTTTCAAGGCTATCGTCATGCCGACCAATGAAGAGCTGATGATTGCCCGTACCACCAAACAGATTGTTGCAAAATAATTGAAAGGGATAAAAAATGTCTGCTATTGAAAAATTTGCTGAACGCGCAAGAAGTGTTTCCCGTACCATTGTTCTGCCCGAAGGACAGGACCCCCGCGTTGTCATCGCCGCCAATATGGCGATGGAGCAGAAAGTCGTTGCCAATGTGATCGTTCTGGGCAGCGAAGAAGAAATTGCCAAAGCCTGTGCCGATGCCAAAATCACCGAGCGCAAGTTTGAATGCCTGGACTACATGAACAGCCCGTTGTTCGAAGAATTTTCTCAGGAACTCTATGAAATGCGTAAAGCCAAAGGTCTTGAGATTGAAAAAGCGCGCAAAATGATGTCCAGCCGCATTTACTTCGGCGCCATGATGTGCCGTCGTAAAATGGTTGACGGTCTGGTTGCCGGAAGTATTGCTTCCACCGCCGACATGCTCCGCGCCGCTTTCCACTGCATCGGAACTGCTCCCGGAATCAAGAGTGCCAGCAGCTGCTTTGTTATGGACCTTGCCACGCCTGCTCCCGCCGGAGATGACGTTCTGGTTTTCGCCGACTGCGGCGTGAACCCCAACCCCGATGCCGACCAGCTGGTTGACATTGCTCTTGCCGCCAGCAACAGCTATCGTTCTCTGCTGGGCAAGACTCCGCGCGTTGCTTTCCTGTCCTTCTCCACCCACGGCAGTGCCGACCACGAAATTCTGGTCAAAATCCGCGAAGCCGCAAGCAAATTTGCTGCCAAAGTCGAGGCTGAAAAGCTGGATGTCATCTGTGACGGTGAACTGCAGGCTGACGCCGCTCTGGTTCCCTCTGTTGCAGCTGCCAAGGCTCCGGAAAGCCCGCTTGCCGGTTCTGCCAACGTTCTGATCTTCCCCGATCTCAACTGCGGAAACATCTGCTACAAGATGGTTCAGCGTCTTGCCAAGGCTGAAGCCTACGGTCCGGTTCTCCAGGGACTTGCCATGCCCCTCAACGACCTGTCCCGCGGCTGCAGTGCCGAAGACATCTACGGTGAAATCGTCATCACCGTCTGCCAGAGTATGTAATTGTTCTGTTGTCTGAAGAGATTTGAAAATTTTTCTTCAGATTGCAAACCAAGAAAGACCGCCGCAAAACTTCAATGTTTTTGCGGCGGTTTTTTGCTGTTTGAAAAATGAGAGTACGGAAAGAATATTTATTCCGTTTTTTTCTGCTGGGAAAAAAGTTTCTGCCATTTACCGGGGGAGATACCCTGATACTTTTTAAACTCCTTTGAAAAATGATAACGGTCGGCAAAACCGCAGGCGGTCGCAACATCTTCAATGCTCCAGCCTAAGTGCAGGAACTGGTCGGCAACTGCCATTTTAACCTGAAGACAGTAGCGCTGAGGAGACATACCCATTTCATTTTTAAAGAGATGTGAAAACCGTATCGGTGAAATATTTAATTCTCCGGCAATTTGTGTATTATTGACCTGTCCTCTGTGAAGAGCGATAAAGTTGAGAGCCTTTTCAATGGTTCTTGATTTGATTTTGAATTGTTCTGAACGGAAAAATTCATCCGGAATATTCAGAAGAATACTGCTTAAAAGATTGAAAAGAAGCAGTTTGGTCTTTGGAGTGAAATGGGGTGCCTGATGAAGCTGTTTAATAAACGGCTGTGCCGGAATATTCAATACTTTCCGTTCGGGGTATTCAAATCCTCCTGCTGTTTTAAACCAGATGTAAAAGTGGGCGACCTGCTTTCTGAATACGCCGGAGTAGACTGTATTGGGCGGAATCAGTATGATGTTATCCGGTGTCAATTCATGTTGTGAATTGCCCGAAATACAAGCGTTGCCGGGAGAAAAATTGTACCACAAAACCCAGAAATTCTGAATGCAGTTGCTTGTATGCCACTCTGTCTGTCGGGGAATAAATCCCGCATTGAGCAATATGATTTCGTTTAATTGCTCTGAGGGCGGAAACAAGTGGCGCCAATTATTTGCATTTGTGACAAAATTTGACATATTTTTGACTGAATACTGCATTTTATACCAAAAAATTTGTGCTATATTATAATATAGTACTGAATGTATGGATTGCAAATATCTTATTTTAATATGGAACAAAAGGAGAATCTGTATGAAAAATATCCATTCCGTTTCCGCCCATGGGCGGGTAAAACCACATTGTTTTACCCTTATTGAACTCCTCGTCGTGATCGCAATTATCGCCATTCTTGCCGCGATGCTTATGCCCGCATTG
>JAZQYS010000600.1:0-2976 GCA_045633645.1 Victivallaceae bacterium
ACGTTGATATTCCTGTTATGAAAAATGTTCATGCGCGAACCGCTTATTCCTACTTTTATATCAAACCGGTTTTCTCCGGAGACTCCGGAATAAAATATATCAATTTTGAAGGATTTGTCCTGACGCCGGTCAAAGCAACAAAGAGGTGATAAAAATGAAAAAGAACAGAAATTTTCTTTTGCAGAAAAAACATTGTTTCACGCTGATTGAACTGTTGGTTGTGATTGCCATTATTGCTATTTTAGCAGGAATGCTTATGCCGGCGCTTAATAAAGCGCGTGAAAGAAGCCGGATTACCTCGTGCAAAGGCAACTTGAAGTCTCTGGGCATGGCGCAGATTTTTTACATGGATGAATACAACTGGTGCATCATGGACTGCTCCGCTAAAATTCCGGATTGCGCCGGAACGTCAAGCTCAAAGAGTTACTGGGTGGATATTCTTTTGAAATATCTCCTTTCCGGTAAAAAAGTTTATGAGTGCCCCTCTGATACCGCCGGAAAAGCCATCGCCTGGAAAGGCTCTGTCGGTCAGCACGTTGTCGACCCCTCGTATGTCAGTTACGGACTCAATTCCGAAGGTCTCCGCCGTTCGCGCAAGGGGTCCGGAGACATGGATGAAAGTTTGCGTATCCGTCCCTCTCTGGTCAAAAATCCGTCAAAATTTTATTCTTTTATGGATAGCGCAAGTTATACCAGTCCGACTCTGTACGGCTACTTCCACGTCCGCGCACTCAAACCCAGCGGGACCGGTGCTTATGAGGGTATGCCCAATTTGATCCGTCACGGCGGAACCGCCAACATCGTGTTTTTTGACGGACACGTCGGCGCGATCAATTCCACTTTGTTCCTTGATCCCTGGGATGACAGCGCCTTCGGCAACCGCGGCGACACTTCCACCAAGCGCGACCATTGGACTTATGACGGTAAAGTTGCCCAATAAATAACAAAAGGGAAATACAAAAAATGAAAAAAACAAGTGTTTTGTTGTTGGCTTTTGTTTCTCTCTGCTGTTTTGCCGGAGTTTTTGACGCAAAAAGTTTTGTTCTGCACGATGGTGCCGTTGTGGAAAACGGTATTTTGAAACTGGATGGAAAAAAGGCTTATGCAACAATTCCCGGAACTGAGAAAATCACCTTTGCTGCGCCGGGTGTTACTTTTGCCTGTGCGGTCAAACCGGCGTTTGATGCACGTAAAGGCTCCGGTGAGATGATGGACAGTTACTTTTCACGCAATCGTGCGCCTTTTACCATCTGCCGTTGGGGTGGATTGATTTCCACCCGTATCGTGAATAAAAAAACTGGTAAATATCAGATTGACCGGGTTTACGGAATCCCCCAAGCGGGCGTTTGGAGTCACATTGCTTTTGTGATAACTCCGGTAAAAAATAAGGCGGAGAACTGGAATATTGCCATGTATCTCAACGGCAAAAAAATCTATGATAAAATCGTTGCAGATTTCACCCCCGACTCCGGCAAAGGTGCAATTGAACTTGGCAAAGGCTGGGGAGACGCCTGGATGTTTACCGGTGAAATGACCGCAGTCTTTGTGGAACAGAAAGCTCTTTTGCCAGAAGAAATTTCAAAATTGATGAAAAAAAGTCCTGCCGGAAAATAATTGTCTCAATTTGTAAATCAGAAGGGCTGCTGCAAAACTTGATATTTGCAGCAGCCCTTCAATTTATTCCGGAACAGTGCGTTATTTTATTCTGCCGGCAAAGCGGTCCAGGTCTTCAAGTTGTTCCGCGGAGAGGCGGCGGCAGACAATGGAGTGCGCCATGATGGTTTGTTTTGCGGCATTTTCCAACAGTTCCATGCGGTCAAAGGCATTGAGCAGACTGTTGCCGACGGTGATGACGCCGTGATTTTCCATAAGTCCGCAGTTGTAATTTGTCATATATTCAGCAACCAGTTCTGCAAGTTCTGAACTGCCCATGATGGCATAGGGGATTTTAATTACATCACCTGCCATTGCATAGGCTTCAGCGGTGAGGTGCGTGTCAAGTTTTTCTTCGGTACAGCAGAATAAAGTTGCCGTGACCGGATGAGCGTGAACAATCGCCTGAACATCGGGACGGCGGGCATAAATTCCAAGGTGTAACGCTGTTTCAATGCTCAATTTCAGATTCGGCGTGAGAGATTTTCCATCCAACGTGACAATGCCGACAGTTTCTGGGGATTGTTCGGCTTTGTCGGATTGTGAAGCTGTGATGGCGATATTTCCGTCTGCGGTACGGCAGGAGATGTTTCCGCCGCTGGTGGTTGTCAAAAACTGACGGTAAAGCCGCCGCATGAAGTTTGCAACCTGTTCTCTTTCTTTTGCGTACATGATGATTTTTCCGATTTTTTGATGTCAAAATTCCATGAAGATAATATATTGCCTGGTTGTTGACTTTACAAATATAATATTTTTTTCAATGAAAAATTTGTATTCTGAAAAGAAACGGAGTACTTTATTTACAGAAAACGAAAAACGTTTTTTGTTTGAAAACTTGAAAAAGAGGTGAAAAATGAAAAAATTCGTACTTGTTGCCTTGGTGTGTGCCGCCGGACTTGTTTCCGGAGTAGAAGTCTTGAAAGAAAAAGTTCTTCCAAAACCTGATTTAAAATCCGGCAAGCCTTTGATGGAGTGTTTTGCTTTGCGCCGCACATCGCGGAGTTTCAGCAGCGCTTCCCTGCCTGATCAAATCATCGGAGAAGTACTTTTTGCGGCGGACGGCGTAACGCGTTCCAACGGCAGAAAGACAGTTCCTACTGCCCGTGATATGCGGAATCAGAGTGTTTATGTTTTCATTGCAGACGGCGTGTATCTTTATAACGGTAAGAAGCACGCATTGATTCCGGTGCTGAAAGGGGATTACCGTAAACATTGCGGAACTCAGGCTTTTCACGCCAAAGCCCCGTTGGTACTGGTTTTTGTTTCAGAGATGACCGCAGTCGGCAATACGCCGGAACTTCAGGCACTGTATGCGGGCAATCA
>JAZQYS010000601.1:0-6009 GCA_045633645.1 Victivallaceae bacterium
GACATGGCTACGATCCGACTTGTCGCAGAGCAGTCCGACAAACAGCTGAGCGAAGGCATAAACATACATGAAACTTGCGCCGAATCCCGTCACCTGAGAGGCGGTAAGTCCCCATTTGGACTGAAGCTCGTCGAATACCGCCCCGGGAATGGCGACACGCTGCAGATTTGCGGCAAAATAAAGCATCGTACCGCAAATAAACAGCAGCCAGACCCGGTATTTTTTTATCAGTTCAAACATATATGATATCCTTAATACTGAATATCCGGAGCAACAGGATCATATCGGGGATGCTCAACTTCGGGAATCCGCATACCGCCTGTCCGGTAAATGACAGCGGGGGAGTCACATTCTATTTTCAGCACAGGCGCAAAACGGCCGCGGACATCTGCCGGAAGATCAACAACAAGCTTTCCGCCAGTTTGTTTGAATGAAAGCTCCCCTGCCCCCTTGACGGTGACGGAAAGAACCTTGTTCTGCAAACCTGTCAATGTGTAAACTTCACCCGGATCATAAAGCAAAGTCATGAAAAGTGTGTTGCCAGAAGAGGTAAAACGTCCCTGAGGATCCCAGTCGCCGCGGTCACCGGGCTTCGGCATTTCAGGACTCATGGGCATAGGATCACAACAGGCGATTGCTTCGGCACCGCCCTCGCGCAGCCACTGTCCGACGGTGCGTATGACTTCCACGGATTTTTCAGGAATAGAACCGTCGCCGCGCGGACCGATATTCAACAGCAGATTTCCCCTGCCCGTTCCGACAGTCAGGAGCATTTTAACGACATCACGGGGAGATTTCCAGTTGTCATCTCCGGCATGATATCCCCAATGGTCGTTGAGGGTCATACAACCCTCCCACGGACGCCAGGGGTTGGGCGCAGTCAAGTGCTGTTCAGGCGTACCGAAGTCTCCGGGAAGTCCGTTTCGGCCGTTGAAAAGCAGATGCGGCTGGATTTTGCGCATAGCGTCATTCATCCGCACCGCCTGCCAGCCCTCACTGTTGAAGGGCCACCAGCCGTCGTACCAGAGAATATCAAAGGGCGCAAACTTTTTGACCAGTTCTTCAAGACGGGCAAAGGTGTTGGAAATGAATTTTTCATACGCTTCTTTATCTTCAAGGGCAGCGACGGAATCGGGCTGATCGCTCCAGTTGTTGAGACTGTGATAAAGACCGATTTTAAGTCCGTGTCTGCGGGCAGCATCAACCAGTTCGGCAACCAGATCACGTCCGCAAATTTTTGCAGCGTTGAAGTCCGTCAAAGCCGTATCGTAAAGGCGGAATCCCTCGTGGTGCATGGTGGTCAGGATGATATATTTCATACCGCCGTCAACAGCCAATTGACAGATGAAATCAGCATCAAATGCAGAGGGATCAAACTCCTGTGCAAGCCGGCGCATTTCTTCAGGGGGAATCTGTTCACGATTCATCACCCATTCGCCGCGGGCAAAATTGCTGAACAAACCGTAATGAACAAACATGCCGTAACGCAGTTCTGAAAATTCAAGTGCTGTCATGATTATTCTCCAATTGCTTCAAACTGACCGTTTCCGGAAAAAACAACACTGTTTTTATCCGCTTTAACAACTTTCAAACTTCCAAAACAGGAAATAACAGGACAAGCCTTGAATGCCGGTTCAAATTTATATTCTCCGCCCGCAGAAATACCGCGAACAACTCGTTCATTCTCTCTATTGGCACGCAGATCGTAACTGAATACCCCCATGACACAAACCTGCTTTTTCAACGCCGTCAATTTGATTCTATGAACACCGTAGGCAAGTCCCTGGACGCCCTTGCGGTTTTCCATATAGATTTTTTCTTTTGAAAGCAGCGTATAAGGTTTATCCGTTGCCGCTTCAAAGGCTGTTTTTCCGTCGATTTCAACCTTGAGAGTTCCGTTGCCCGCCATATCCGCCCAGGCAACGGCAAAGGCATTTCCGACAAGATCAACGGTGCAGCTTTCTCCCGGTTTGAGAACTGCAATATTTTTTCCGTAGGGATAACCTGTCATGGACTTGTAGGGAACGACCTTTTTCACGCCTTTGAACAAGGCGGATTCAACACCCGTATAATTGCGGTTGAGTATCTGTTTGGCGTCAAGTCCGGTAAAGATAAAGGGGGGAGCAACTTCAACAACATGACGGTCTCCGAAAGAAAGTCTGCCGTGCTGGGCAAAGGAGTTGCGCAGATTGTGTCCGTGCATACGTCTCTGCTTGTGGGTCATCTCTCCGTCAACAAAAAGATCAGAGCGCGGTGTCGGAGTACCGGGCTTGACTTTCAATGTCGTCACTGCCCAGGCATTGAATGCACTGTCATCAATAATAATGGCGTTTTTACGGAAGAAACGCGGACTTTTTTTTCCGTAATAAACCATCTCGCCCTCCCAGTTGACGGTGTTGGACATGATGCGCTCAGGCAGCTGTTTCTGGGGAAATCCGGCAACGACGGGTCCGGCACACTCAAAGGCTTTTTCAAGCTGTTTGAACCAGAGATAATGGAATCCCGCCTGCGGGTGTCCGTCGCTGTTGCCCATGGCATTGGGATTGATAATACGGGTCAGGCGGTCTCCGACAATACCAAAATCCACAAAAGGTATGCCGTAACGCATGGCAATTGCCTGCATATCAGAGGGATTGGGGGTGTAGCCGCCTCTGTTCTGGAACATACATCCGATAAATTCCGTACCGGGATAGTTACGCTGAATGTAACGGATCATGCCTTCAAATACACCGCACTCATCAGGCGTATCAGTTTTTTCATTGGCACCGCTGCCGAAAATCACCAGGTCGGGACGGGGACCTTCGGGACGGGTGAAGAGTCCGGGATAGAGTTCTTTCCAGCTCTTGCCGGACTTGTGTCCGTTGATTCCGCCGTTGGGAGGCAGGAGCAGTTCGCAGTAGGCTTTAAGTCCTGAGTGCGCTTCACCGACGCAGGAACCATCCGCCGCCATGAAGTGCAGAAGAATTTTATCTCCGGAGAGATTGTACTTTTTCATCAATTCCACTTTAAGCCGTCCGGCATAACTGAAGTAGTGATTGGACCAGTCAAAGTAGGGTTCAAGATCGGGACGTCCGACAACTTTGGTTGAAAATCCCGTATGACTGTCTGAAAGCGGCTGTTTGTATTTGGGAGACTTGGGGTCTTCGCAATAAGGATAAAGCGGCGGATTGGCACTGCCGCGGTCAATGCTGGAACCCATGACAATAATGTGCAGAGCTTCACCTTTCCAGAGTTTCTGCATTGTACGGGGGATGTAGCGGTAATATTCGGGAACTTTGCGATAGTTTCCGATGGCTCTGAAAGCATTTTTTCCGCGCACCAGAGAAGGGGCAAAAATCCAGACATTCTGCTTTGAAGTGTTGGTGAAGCGCACCTCAATACCGACAGTATTGCAGTCTTTGGAATAAGATTTTTTTCCGGGCGTGAAAGCGCCGGGAATAACCAATGCCTCTGTTTTGAATTCAACGGTCTTTTTGACGGCAGGAGAGGCGGCAATCTGTTCTTTTGCAACGACCAGTTCTCCGCGCGCCATTTTATTGAACGTGCGCTTATCGCGGAGCTTGAAGTCCTTACAGGGACTCCATGTTCCGTCCTCAGTTTCAATTTTCATGGCACGGACCGCTCCTTTGAGCGCACCGGGTGTTTCCTGATAACCGTAGAAACTTAAACTTACGCAGTCTTCCGGAAGAAGATCCGCTTCAGGAAGAGTGAAGAACTGATGAAAACTCTGTCCGGGCAGCAGCTTAACGCCGCAGGGAACAGCAAACGGCGGCAGAAAAGCAGCGGGGATGTGGGAATCTCTGACAACTTCAAGAGATTTTGCCGTATCCGCATTCCAGAACGGCACATAGTCCGCTGAAAAACTCCCTGCCCTGCCCGTTCTGTGCGGCGCAAAGGGATGAAAGTTGAATTCACTGTTTATCAGCAGATTGCGGTTATCCTGACAGGAAACTTTCGAAACTTCAGCTGCTTTCTGACAGCAGCCGGCAACGGCAAGCAGCAGAACGCCAACAGTCAATAAATAAATCTTTTTCATTTATGAGCCTCATTTATTATTTTACAGAAATTTCAAAAGGAACGACCGGAAATCCCGCCTTGTTGTAAAGGTTGCAGGTGGGATTGTTCTGCAGACCGCAGCGGACTTTGACCGGCTCCTTGACTTTGGCAGAAGAAAGAACAATCTGTTTTCCTCTGATGACAGCCTGATCAGCCCAGAACCATTTGCCGTCTTTTCCGCAGAGCGCAAAGCCCTCCAGCTGCGTATCGGGACTGTTGCGTTTAACGGGAGCCGTTTTGTTTTCTTTGGATTTGATAATCTGCGTTTCCGGCACAGGACGCGCTTCAAGTCCGTCATAAATATCTTTAAAAGAAATCACAACAGCATTTTTTTCGCGGTGAGCCTTGACAGCGCACGGTCCTGTACAGGGAACATTTTTGCCGTACACCCGGGCAAGAGCCAGAGCCGCCAGGCGGTCGCCCGGAATCTTTTTGTTGCGGGGATGGATGTCAAGAGCTTCTCCGGCATCGGTCAAAATGACCTCTCCGGTATGGGGCATATCCAGAACAGAAGACTGTTTCAAACGCAGCTGCACCCAGGGCGTTATTTCCAAATCGGCAGACTTGTTTCTGTAAGCAGCAAGATTACACCAGAAAAATGGCAGCTGCGGATCGGCAAAATCTTTGCGCCACTGGGTAATCAATCCACGGAAAAGTTGATCATAATCTTCGCAATGTTTGCTGTTTGACTCTCCCTGATACCAGATGACACCGCTCAAACGGTACGGAATGAGAGGATAGATCATCGCATTGTAAAGTCCGAAAGCCTTGCGCCACCAGGGTGGCTGTTTTTTAGCTTTCATCCGGCGCTCATGACGGGCAAGAGCGGCGGGGAAACGGCTGACGTTTTCTTTGCTCATCCAGCCCTCAATAAAACTTGCGCCCTGAGCGGCTTTAATCAGTCCGACAGGCGTATTTAATTCCTTCTGAATTTTCTTTCCGAAATGATAACTTGCGGCGGAAAAAGAACCGAGCATTTTAGCATCGGCAATGCGCCAGACACCCGGCCAGTTATCCTGCGGCGTGTCTTTATATCCCGGACGGACAACGAACATACGCAGTTTTGTATTGGGCATCCCTTTGAGTTCCTGCTCAAATCCGGTAGAATTACGCAGAACCATCGCCATATTGGATTGTCCGGACCCCAGCCAGACCTCTCCGACAAGAATATCTTTAACGACAATATCGTTAACGCGCAGAACGAAGGGACCCTCAGGGGAATTTTTCAAGTCTAGAGAAACTTTCCATTTACCGTCTTTTCCGGCAGAAGTGGAAACTTTCTGTCCGTTGAATTCGACAGTGACCTTTTCTCCCGGAGAGGCTTTTCCCCAGATCGGCACATCGGCGCGGCGGGCAAGCACAGCACGGTGAGAAATGATGTACGGCAGTTTTACTTCAGCATACACAAGTGCCGCAGAAAACACGCAGAGTAATAAAATAATATTTTTCATTAAAACCTCCCTGAGTTTTATTTTTCAAAATAAATACCGTCAGCATTGGCGCGGATTTTTTTCAGTTTTTCATAACGTTTCAATACGCTTGACGGAATCGCGGCTCCGACAAGACGTTTGTTGACACGGAAAGCCCCCCGGGGTTCTTTTTCAAGCCAGACGGAATGGGCATCACCTTTGTTGGCTTTTTTGTAAGAAGCAAAATCGGCGGCAGTATAAGTTTTTCCTTTGAAAACAAAATCTTTGACATTGCAGTAAACATTTTCGCGGAACTGCAGCCGGCTGCCGGTATTGGGTTCTGTTACAAACAAAGACTTTTCCGTTCCGCCCAGAATGCAGTGCTGGAAAGCTGCGCTGCCCAAACCATTCTTTTTAAGTTCAAGAATACTCTTTCCACCGCGGATGGTACAATTTCTGAAAGAAACAATTCCGTTATTAAGCTGCAGTTTGACAACATCCAGTCCGGGAGTTCCCTCAATCAGACAGTTGAAATAATGCTGAC
>JAZQYS010000602.1:0-1938 GCA_045633645.1 Victivallaceae bacterium
AGCGTTCCTTTGAGCTTCAGGGCAACGGCATGTTCTGCATGAAGGGGATCCCGCTGAAATTGGAACCTGAAACGCTCTATCAGTTGGAACTGCAATTCAAGAAAGGAAAAAAAGTATCTTCCGACGGAGGCAAATGTTTCCTGATGATTGCCAACTATACGCGCGGCAAAAAACTGGAACGTTATCTCCTTTTCGGCGGAAACGTTATTGCCGACGGCAATTATCACGCTATCAAGTCTGAGTTCAAAACTTCTGCGGCATTGCATGACTGCCGGCTTTTTGTCTACAATCACAACTCGACGGACTCCGTCTTTCTGGATGATGTTGAAATCACAAAATATATGTCTTTGAAAAAGAAGAAAAAGACTGTTCCCGTAAAGAAAGCCGCTGCTCCGGTAGCCGCAGACAAGACGACTGTTTATCAGAACGGCTTCGAATCTCCGGAATACAAGGGCACTCCTTATTCCGGCAAGGGGGCTTATCTTCTGGAGGGCAACGGCAAGTATAAACAGTTCCGCATCGGTCTGAAACTTAAAAAGAATCAGCGTTACCGTATCCGCTTTGCCATCCGTAAAGATTTTGACTGTTCAACAGTCGGACACAAAACCATGGCATGTGTGGGCAATTATACAAAGGAACGGAAACTTGAACGCTATCTCATGCTTGCCGGAAATATCCGTCCCGACGGCAAATATCATCTTGCCGCAGGAGAGTTCCGGACTTCTGATAAAGTTTATGACAGTGCGCTGTATTTTTACAACCGCGATTCTCACGGAAAAATCTGTATCGATGATATCGTTATTGAAGAGGTCCGTTGAATGTTTTTTATCCGCAGACAGAAACAAGGCTGCGGATTTTTTTTGAGCAGAGAACTGAAAAAAAAGAGTAAAATTCCTCCAAAATGCGGTTTTTGAGGTGAAATCATTAAAACAATGCAGGGAAAATTCAGTAAAAGGTATTGACGAAACGGGATTGTGGAGGTATATTAATGTAAACGCATTTATTTTGCTTTATAAATGAAATACTACATACATAAATAAGGAGAGTTTTAGTCATGACCAAGCGTGATTTGGTAGTTAAGATCGCCCGGGAGATCAATCTTAATCAGAGTCAGGTTGCCGATACCGTGCAGAAGACCCTTGATTATATTGCCGAGGAATTGATTGCCGGCCGTACTATTGAACTGCGTAATTTCGGTGTTTTTGAGATCAAGGTTCGCAAGAGCCGTAAAGGACGCAATCCCAATGAACCCAAACACGAGGTCGTGATTCCTGAACGTGCTGTTGTTAAATTCCGCGCCGGAAAAGAACTCAAAGACGCGGTTGAAAAACTTAACCCCGCCGATTTTAAATAATGATTGGCCGGGTGAAATAACACAGAATAAATATACGCCTGACGGGGAATTTTTTCCGTCGGGCGTTAATGGTTTATTGGAGGACTTGAAATGGCTACCTTTTCCCCCCCGCCCGGAACAGCGGATATTTTTGAATCCGAAGCAAGAGAGTGGCGTGAAATTGAGCGTGTCGGCGCTGATGTGTTTTCCCGTTACGGTTACGGGGAATTGCGTACTCCGGTGTTTGAATACACTGAAGTTTTCCAGCGCGGACTCGGCGGTGAAACCGAAGTTGTGCAGAAAGAAATGTATACCTTCACTGACCGCGGCGGCAGAAGTCTGACCCTGCGTCCTGAAGGTACTGCCGGTGTGATGCGTGCCCTGTCCAATACCGATGTTATGAACGGTGTTGAGCAGAGAGTCCGTTACTTCGGTCCGATGTTCCGCGGAGAACGTCCTGCTGCCGGACGCAGACGTCAGTTCCACCAGATCGGTGTTGAAAACGTCGGTCGCTGCGCACCTTTGATTGATGCTGAATGTATTGCCATGCTCTATGCATTTTTGAAAGAAATCGGTTTGGGTGATTGCGCGTTTGATATCAATAC
>JAZQYS010000603.1:0-5019 GCA_045633645.1 Victivallaceae bacterium
CAAAGCACAGATCGACTTTCACTGTCTTGAAGACGACTGCATGGAAGTTGTGAAGTTCAATCTGGCGGATATCACTGCCCGGGATTTTCAGACCGTCTGTCCCAAGTGTCACAGAGCCTACCAGCTTGACGATGCTCTCAAGGACAAACTGACCAGAATGCTGGAGTTGGTGCAGTCAATCCGCCGCGCCGAAGATATTCTCGGTGATGCGATGGTTTCAGTCAACGTTGCCGGCGGAGATGTCAAGATTCCGTATGTGCTTCTCTTGACACGGCTCAACACCCTGATCACTCTGGATTTCGGCGACAAAAAGGTTGATTTCCACCTCTGGATCGAGCCTGCCTCTCAAGATACATTCCGCTGAACGTCCCCCTTCCCGGATACTTTTTCTGCTTATTTGATGCTGAAAACACAGTATCCGGGTTGATTCATTTTTTGAACGGGCGTTTTTCAGCGGAGCGAATATAATTTTCAACCCTTTAAGAAAAGGATTTTAAGAAACAATGCTGTCCGCTATTTTCAAAGCCATTTTCGGCACAAAATCGCAGCGTGATGTCAAAAAAATGCTGCCTGTTGTCGCCCGGATCAATGCAATCGAAGAAGATTTACAGAAACTTTCTGACGAAGAACTTAAAGCCAAAACCGGGGAATTCCGCGACCGTCTTGCAAATGGGGAAACTCTTGACGACATCATGTGTGAAGCCTTTGCCGTCGTCAAAAACGCCTGCCGCCGTCTGGTCGGTACTGAATTTGAAGTTTGCGGACAACCCGTCACCTGGAATATGGTTCCCTTTGACGTCCAGTTGATGGGCGGTATTGCACTCCACAAAGGAAACATCGCCGAAATGGCAACCGGCGAAGGAAAAACCCTTGTTGCCACCCTTCCCCTTTACCTCAATGCTCTTACCGGAAAAAACTGCCAGCTGGTGACGGTCAACGATTATCTCGCCCGCCGCGACTCCTCCTGGATGGGACTGCTTTTCAACTATCTGGGAATTTCCGTCGGCTGTCTGCAGAACATGCAGCCGCCTGAAATCCGCCGTCAGCAGTACGCCTGTGATATCACTTATGGTACAAACAGTGAATTCGGCTTTGACTATCTCCGCGATATGGGTATGGCAAGCGACAAAGAGGAACTTGTCCAGCGCGATCACTACTACGCAATCGTTGACGAAATTGACAGTATCCTCATCGACGAAGCGCGTACGCCGCTGATTATTTCCGGACCTGTTCCGATGTCCGACAACCAGTACGGCGTTCTTCAGCCCAAAGTTGCGTCACTTTACAGCAGCCAGAACCTGCTCTGCTCCCGTCTGGCACGCGAAGCAAAAGCCGTTCTTGAAAACGAAAATGCCTCTGCTGAAGACATTGACGCTGCGATGATCAAACTGCTTCAGGTCAAATTCGGTATGCCGACCAACAAGCAGCTGCTCCGCATTCTTGAAAACGGAGAAATTGTCCGTGAACTTGAAAAAGTTGAATCCAAAGTCCACAGCGACAACAACCGCGGTCTGCTCCAGGAGGTTCAGGCAGAACTCTTTTTCACCATTGACGAAAAGACCAATGAAGCCGATTTGACGGCACGGGGACGTGAAGCCATCTCTCCCGGCAGTCCCGAAGACTTCATCATGCCCGATCTGCTTCAGGAAATCCACAACATTGACAATGACGAATCCCTTTCTCCCGAAGAACGCGCCGCCAAACGCAATGCGTTCCAGGAGGAATTTTCCGCCAAGAGCGAAATGCTGCACGATCTTTCGCAGCTGCTCAAAGCCTACTGTCTCTTTGAAAAGGACGTGAATTACGTCGTTCAGGACCGCAAAGTCATGATTGTTGACGAGCATACCGGCCGTATCATGCCCGGACGCCGTTTCTCCGACGGTCTGCATCAGGCTCTTGAAGCCAAAGAGAATGTGCCGATCGAGCAGGAAACCCAGACGATGGCGACCATCACCATCCAGAACTATTTCCGTCTCTACAAGAAACTTGCCGGTATGACTGGTACGGCTGAAACTGAAGCGGCGGAGTTCCACCAGATTTACAAGTTGGATGTGATTGTCATTCCGACCAACCGTCCCTGTATCAGAAAAGACGAAAACGACTCCATTTTCAAAACCAAACGCGAAAAATTCAACGCTATCGTAAGCGACGTTGAAGAGCGTCACAAAACCGGACAGCCCGTTCTGCTGGGTACGATTTCTGTGGAAGACTCCGAAATTCTTTCCCGTATGCTCAAAATGCGCGGCATTGCCCACAATGTATTGAATGCGAAAAACCACGAACACGAAGCTGAAATCGTCGCCCGTGCCGGCACACCCGGCTCCGTCACCGTTGCCACCAACATGGCAGGACGCGGAACGGATATCAAGCTTGCTCCCGGCGTTGCGGAATTGGGCGGACTGCATGTGATCGGTTCCAGCCGTCACGACTCCCGCCGTATCGACCGCCAGCTGCGCGGACGCTGCTCCCGTCAGGGCGATCCGGGTTCTTCAAAATTCTACGTTTCTCTTGAAGACAACCTCATGCGTCTTTTCGGCTCCGACAGAATCGTCAAGATTTTTGACCGTTTCGGACTGGCTGAAGGCGATGAACTGCAGCACCCCTGGCTGAACAAATCCATCGAAACAGCTCAGAAACGCGTGGAGCAGCAGCACTTTTCCATCCGTAAACGCACTCTGGATTTTGACGATGTGATGAATAAACAGCGCGAAATCATCTATCAGCTGCGTCTGGATGCACTGATTTCCGAAAATCCGCAGGACGTGCTTTTCGGTGTGATTGAAGAAGCCGTCGGCAATGAAATCCAATCCTGTGCCGCCTACGGTGAACGCAAAAAAGACGGAATCGCCTTTGATATGGATCGTTTGATTGCCTATCTCAACGATACTTTCCCGTTGGACTTCAAAGCAGAAGAGTTGACTTCCGGCATTGAAAACGGCAAGTTGACAGATGCGTCCTTGCTGACGATTCAGATTGTTGAACGTCTTGAACGCGCCTATGTTGACAGCCACGCGGACTTGGCTGCTGAGGAGCTCTCTTATCTTGAACGTCACACCGTTCTGGAAGCGATTGACCGTCTGTGGCAGGAACACCTGTACGCAATGGATCAGCTCCGCGCCAATATGTCCCTGCGTGTTTACGCTCAGAAAGATCCGCTGGTTGAATACAAACACGAAGCTTTCGGTATCTTCAAGAGCATGATGGATCAGGTTTACAAAGACGTTGCCCACAATCTTTTCAGAGTGACACTCACCCGTCTTTCAAGCATGGAGGAACTTCAGGCAAACATGCCTCAGGAAATGATTCACCAGCTCTTCGGACAGTTTGACGGTAATTTCCCTGAAGAAATGCCGCAGCCTGAAGAAGAAATTGCCGAACCGGAACCTCAAATCACATTTCACCGTGCCATGCCCAAAGTCGGCAGAAACGAACCCTGTCCCTGCGGCAGCGGTAAAAAATTCAAAGCCTGCTGCGGCAAAAACGGATAAACGGGAGAAATTGTCATGTCTGAAATTATTGAAAAAATCCTCAAACTTAAAGAGGAAAAAGGCGCAGTCATTCTCGCCCACAATTACGTCAATGCCGAAATTCAGGACATTGCAGATTTTACCGGTGACTCCCTTGAGTTGAGCATTAAAGCCAAAAACTCCAAGGCCGGTTTGATTATTTTCTGCGGCGTTTCTTTCATGGCGGAAACAGCAAAACTGCTTTCGCCGGACTCCACTGTTCTGCACCCCGTCAAAGAAGCGGGGTGTGCCATGGCGGATATGGCAAAAGCTGAAGACATTGCCGCCTATCGTGAAAAGAATCCTGATACTGTTCTGATTGCTTACGTCAACACGACAGCAGCCGCCAAAGCGCAGGTTGATATCTGTTGTACGTCAGCCAATGCTGAAAAAGTGGTATCTTCCATTCCGGCAGATAAAAAGATTATGTTCCTTCCTGACCGCAATCTGGGAACGAATGTCATCAATTCCACCGGCAGACAAATGGAACTCTGGCCGGGATTTTGTCCCATTCACAACCGCGTTGAACCCAAAGTCATCCGTGAAGCCCGCAAGGCGCATCCTGAGGCTCTGGTCATGGTTCACCCTGAGTGTCACCCTGTCACGGTTGCTGAGGCGGACATCGTTCTTTCCACCGGCGGAATGCTCCGTGCCGTCAAAGAGAGTGATGCCAAAGAATTCATCGTCGGAACGGAATACGGAATCATTCATCGTTTACAGAAAGAAAATCCGGATAAGAAATTTTATCCTCTTGAACCGCGTCCGACCTGTCAGGATATGAAGTTGATAACGTTGGAGGATATCCTTCATTGTCTTGAATCCGGTGATGGAGAAGTAATTCTTGATCCTGCCATCATGGAACGCGCCCGTCTGCCCATTGACAGAATGTTGGAATTGTAATTTTTATTAAGAGAGAAAATAATCATGAAAAAACTGATTTTGTTCCTTCTGTTGTGTCTGACCGGCATTCTTTCAGCCGGCAGCACTCAGGTTGCAATTTTTGTCACCGGCAAAGATGCTTATCTCAAAGTCGTTGACGCCGGAACTGCCGGAGTCATCAAATCCGCCACAAAATGGGATCACAAAACCAGCACCAAAGTTTTTCAGTGTCTCTACTTTGTCGTTTCCACCAAGTCCCAGAAAGAAGTCAAAAAAATCAATTTTAAAGTCGAAGCCGAAAAAGGAGAAATGATTTTTTCCATCGGTCGCAAACGCGCAGACAAACTTCTTTGGACCTCCATTAAAGTTGACGGCAAAGAGCAAATCAAAGATCCCAAGAAAGGTGAACTTATCGGTTTAAAGCAATTTAAAATTGAAAAAATCGACAAGAAAAAGACTATCACCATTGAAGCAACTTTACGCGCCCCCACCAAAAAAGAACTGCAAGGTGACAAAAGCGCAGCCAAAAAAGCAAAAAAATCCAAAAAATCCAAAAAATAACCGAATTTTTTTCGGTAGAAAAAAAAGCTAGGCAAAAAAAAGCGCGAAGAGGGCGGGTGCGTTGGCCCACCGT
>JAZQYS010000604.1:0-3248 GCA_045633645.1 Victivallaceae bacterium
GTTCTGGGTATCGGTGGAAAACTTTCCGTTAACGGCGGAACGCTCAACTCCAACCGCGGAATCACCGTTTACGAAGGCGGTGAACTCAACATTGCCAACGGTAAGTTGATCTTCTCCGACTTGAATGGAAATGACAGCAAGTACAACGGCACACTGACCGGCAACGGCAAAATCACCGTTTCCGGAAACAGTACTGTTATTGCCGCAATTACCGGTGATCTCACTCTTGCTGACGGTGTTGTTCTCGGAAAAGACTCCGCTATCACCGTTGACGGAAATGTTGCCGCTCTCGGCGATCTTGAACTGACCACCGGCAACGGACAGTTGGAATTCAACGGTAATATTAGTGTTGAAGGTGATCTTGATATCGCTTCCGGTGTTCAGATTGCCGGAAATGACAGCTGGACTGTTAAAGGCGATTTTGCAATCTCCGGAACCGGATTTGATGCCACGAGTCTTACTGTTAAGGGCGATATGTCCGTTTCTGATATTGTTATCAGCGGCAATACTGTCACCGTTTATGAAGGAGCAATCAGCCTTGACGGCAGCCTGACAATCAACGGCGAGACTGTCGACGATGCCGGACGTATCGTCTTCGGTGATACGCTGTATCAAGTTAATGTTGATGCTGCAAACGGCATTACGCTGACTGCTCCCGCGACAAATTATACCGGTATTACCGCCCAGATTATTGATGTCAGACAGACTGCTGGAAAATACGAGTTTACCATCGATGCAGATGTTGCAAACGGTTATCAGGGTTACAACTATGCTGTCAGCGTGACCGACAAAAACGGAAAAGTTCTTGCTGAAAGCAATGATTTGACATTCACTCTGACTGATATTGCCACTGAAATCTATGTGACTTTGACTGTTTCTGACAAGTACGGTGAATTGACTCAGGTCACAACCGGTTCCGGCAAGGTTGCTGTTACTGACTGTTCCGCTCCGGTCTTTACTGTCGGACCGACGGCTCAGGCTGCCGATGGCAGACTGGTTCTTTCCTGGACCGCATTTGATACATTCGGCATCAGTGATTACATCGTAACCATCAACGGAGAGGTAATCAAGACCGGATTCAACTTTGAAAAGGTTGAAATCAGCCGTCCGCTTGTCAACGGTAAGAACAACTACTCCATTGTTGCCATTGACAACAACGGATTCTCAACCCAGTTCAGCGGATCATTGGATTACAAGGCTCCTGAAGGAAGTATTACCGGTAACGGTGTTGCTCAGATCGTCGGCTTTGATGCTGCCCGCGGTGCTGTCGGTTACATCGCCAACGAAGGTGTTGAAGCACCGGTTTGGAAAGGTATCTGGGAGTGGGGTGCTGATTCTTCAATGAAAGCCGTTGCAGTCGGTCACTTTGCCGGTACCGATGCTTCCCATTCCGGATTGTTGTTCTATAATGAGGATACTTTCGCATTCGGTGCCTGGACAGATATTACTGATCCCAGTTACGGATATGTTGAGCTGGGCAATGCCGGAAGTGCCGTTGAGGTCAAAGCCATCGGTAACTTCGACGGCAATTACAACGATGATATTCTTATTGAGAAAGAAGACGGCAGCATCGCTCTTATGCCTGATGTCAAAGGTCAGATTGCCATCACATCCGGAAACGCTGTTGAACTGGCCGGCGCCGGTTCATTCGGTGCGGCAAACGGACTTGATTCCATCGTCGTTGAAAAGAATGGTGAATTCCAGCTCTGGAATGCAGTTGATGTTGCCGCAGGCAAGTGGACTGCCGCCAAGATCATGAACGCCGATAACCAGCAGCTGCTGGATATCACCGGTAACTGGGAAGTTGCCGCAATCGGTGACTTCAAGGGTGACGGAATTGATGATATCATCATGTCCGCTGAAAACGGCTACTCCTTCCTGCTCAATGACGGAAAGATTGATTCCGTTGAGTGGGCAGGCGAAATCACTTCAGACTTTGAAGTTGCCGGAGTCGGTGATTACAACGGCGACGGTACCGAAGACCTGCTGCTGCGTGAAATGACCAGCGGTTGGGGCGGACTCGGTTACTGGAACGGCGGTAACGCCGGTACCTGGGTTGATCTCAATGCCCGTATTGAGACCAGCGACGAAGATGGTCACAGCGGTAAGTTCTCTGTCATTACCGTTGTGAAGTAATCACAAGCAACGGTCCGCAGGAAAAATTCCTGCGGACCGGACTTGTATCTGCCGGAACGTTGCTTTGACAAGTGCGCTCAAAGCAACGTTCTGAGTGCAATGTTTTTTATCTGTTCCGGATTTAAAAAATCCGGAATAATTGTTTGTGAATAAGTGAATTTTTTGTAAAAGGGGTTCGGCACAGGGGGTGCCGGAATCTGTAAAAGGGGATTGGGGATATGGTTAAGGCGGAAAAATATCAAGTGGATATGTGCCATGGTCCATTGTTGGGAAAAATTATCCGTTTTGCGCTTCCTTTGATGTTTGCCAATGTATCTGCACTGCTTTTTCATGCCGCTGATTTGATTGTTGTCGGACATTTTGCTTCAAGCAAAGCCATGGCAGCTGTCGGCGCGGCTCCGGCATTCACAACTCTTATGCTGAACATTTTCTGGGGAATTGCTTCCGGCGTAAATGTTCTGGTTGCCCGTTATATCGGTGCCAAAGACAGTAAAAAAGTTTCTCAGACAGTTCATACGGCTATGGCGATTGCCTGTACCGGCGGTGTTTTCATGGCATTGCTGGGATTGGCAATCACCCGACCGATTCTCCGCTGGATGGCTGTGCCTGAAGCGATTATGGATCTGGCATCAGTCTATATGTGGATCTGGTGTCTGGGAATACCCTTTATGATCTTTTTCAGTTTCGGCAGTGCTGTTTTGCGTGCCATCGGTGATACCAAACGCCCGCTGTATTATATGCTTATTGCCGGTGTTGCGAATGTTCTTCTCAATCTCTTTTTTGTTCTTGTCTGCAAAATGGATGTTGCCGGTGTTGCGATTGCAACCAAGCTTTCAAATGTCCTTTCTGCTTTTCTGGTGTTGAGGGCGTTGGCGAAATCCGGCGGAGATTATGCCTTTTTCTGGAGCAAAATCAAGATTCACTGGACTATTTTTAAAGAAATGTTCCGCATCGGATTGCCCGCCGGTGTACAGGGAATGTTGTTTTCTCTTTCAAATCTGATTATTCAATCTTCTGTCAACTCATTTGGCTGGCAGGCGATTGCAGGTAATACGGCTGCTTTGAGTATCGAAGGAATGGTTCATGCTTCTTTCGGCGCATTTGCGCTTGCT
>JAZQYS010000605.1:0-2635 GCA_045633645.1 Victivallaceae bacterium
CTGACCGGTCGGGCAACGCACCCGACCGCTAAAAAAGCTTTTTTTGCAAAGCTTTTTTTCACCTGAGAACTACCCTCGGGCATTCGGGGGGAGTCCAGAGGGGGTAACCAACCCCCTCTGGCCGTTGCAGCAACGTCGCAACCGCCACATGGCTTTTTTTGCAAAGCTGTTTTTCACCTGGAAAAAAAGCGTAACGCCGGAGTGGGGGTGTATGAAGTGGAGTTCAGAGGAGTGTAAAGCCTGCCGGGGGAGGACGAGAAGTTTTTTATCATCTTCGGTGAGGGATTCAGTTTTCTGCTTAAGATATAAAGATTCATCCGGACCGTAGAGTTTGTCGCCGACGACGGGATATCCGAGACTGCATAAGGTGGCGCGGATCTGGTGCATTCTTCCGGTGAAGAGCGTTGCGCGGAGAGTGGAATAAACGCCGTCGGAGGAAATCAATTCAAACAGGGTTTCTGCGCTTTCTGAGGGAACTTCGGGTTCGACTGTGGAGAAGGAGCGTTTTTTTCTTACTGCGCTGTTATAATCCTTATAAATAAATCCTGAAGCCCTGAGGGTACCGGGGAAGACGCCGTAAACCATAACGGTGTATACTTTTTTCAAGATCAAATCTTTTTTTGCAAAGATGGAAGCGGTTTGTTTATTTTTGGCGGCGATCATCAAACCTGAAGTTTCGCGGTCAAGACGGTTGATAAAATGAATATCACCGTATTTTGAACAGAGCATGTGCCAGAGGGTATGCTTAAAGAAGGGTCCTGCGGGATGGACGCAGAGATTTCCCGGTTTGTTGATAACCATTAAATCATCATCTTCAAAGACGATTTCATAATCCATATCGGCGGGGGGCTCGGGGAGTTCACCGGGCTGATATTCAATAATATCGTGCATGGCAAGGAGAGTTTCGGGCAAAGCGGTTTTGCCGTTGATGGAAATTTCTCCATTTTCGATAACACTGATCCAACCGTTTCTGTCGCGGTATGGAAAACGCGAACATAAAAAATTGATAAGATACTGACCGGAGGAACTCCAGTCAACGGTGGAACGGACTTTTCTTCTTTGTAAAGATTCCGGGGTATGCTTCATTTTTTCACCAATATAATGCGACATCCGGCAAAATGTTTCTGAGCTTTATCGGCAAGGGCTTGCCCTCTTAAAAAGACAGAAGTGGAGAGCCAGTCGGCGCAGGCTGCAGATGGAATAACAACTGTTGCGGAAAATTTTCCTGAAACGGGATATCCTGAAACGGGATCAATGATATGCCCGTAAACTTTTCCATTATACTTTATAAATCTTTCATAGTCTCCGCTGGTGGAAACGGCAAATCCGGGGGGAACTTCAATCCTGTGCTGAGAGAGTTTATCAGGAGAAGAGGGATTTTTAATACCGACATAAAAGGGCTGTTTACCGCCGATGAATTTAAGATTTCCGCCGAGATTAAGGATAGTACGTCCGCTGGAAATTTTTTCAGCGGCCAGATCGAGGGCAAAACCTTTTGCGATTCCGCCGAGATCCAAAGCCATTCCGGGAACGGTAAAACGGAGAGATTTTCTTTTTTTATCCAGACGAAGTTTATTAAATCCGACTTTTTTGAGGGCAGATTTAATTTCCTCATCAGAAGGGATTTTTCCTTTTTTGCGGTAAAAACCCCAGACATCCATCAGGGGTTTTACAGTAATATCAAAGGCGCCTCCGGTAAAATAATATGCTTTTTCAGCCTCAAGGATAACCTGCCAGAGCAGATCAGAACAGATAAAATCCTTTTCATGAGCTGAATTATTAAGACGTACAAGTTCGCTGTTTTTATCATACAAATTGGCAACGTTCAAAATCCGGTCAAACTGTTTGCGGGCGGAAATACAATCTTTGCGGAATGAATTTGTATCATAATCTTCAAAGGTGAAGCTTGCCACAGTACCCATGATTTTGAAAACAAAACTTTCTCGCTTGGTTTTCAAAGTGCTGTGACTTTCTGAAATGACACAGCAGGCAAGTAAAATCGCAATCAAAGCGATCAAAAAACCTGTCTGTGTTCTTTTATCCATATTCATTGTCAAAACTCTGATTTTCCTTGAACCTACTATATAAGACTTATTAATTAACAGAAGAAATATATTAGTAGCAGGCTCATACCTTTTCTGTTAATAACTTCACATCACAATAATTTTAAAGAACTTATAACTTCTTTTACTGTCAGTAACTCTGATTACAACTCTTTAACAAACAGTTTACAACTTCTTTTTTAACACTCATTCAACAAACTATTATCAAGTTATTAACAGGGTTACTATCAGCTTTAAACACGCTCTTTTTCTTGATAAATGGAGATGTTTTTCGTTGAAGGGGACGATTTAATCTTCGAGAAAATATTCTTCCTGTACCTTTCTTAAATTTTCGTGAGTGCCCATAATAAGCAGTCCGTCTCCGGAATGGATTTCAGTTTTTCCGTTGGGCTGCAGGAGATTTTTTCCGCGCCGGATGAGAGTAATGAGTACGCCCTGGGGCAGAGATAATTCAGCGATGGTTTTTCCGGCAAAGGAGGCGTCTTCGGGAACGATGAATTCCTTCATTTCATGCCCAGAAGTAGCGGGGGTGGATTCAAGTTCAAGGGGGAGACGTTCTCTTCCGGAAAATG
>JAZQYS010000606.1:0-1749 GCA_045633645.1 Victivallaceae bacterium
CCGAGCGCAAGCAGTTACCATTGAACAACTTGCTCACGGCAAAGTCACCCTCTGGTTTGAAAACGGTTCTGCAAGCAAATGGAATGCTTCAACTTTAACTTACACCGACGGCGCAAACAGCGTATCCGTCAGCGGAACAACGCAAATTTCCCTCAAGTTCGGAAACAATTCCGCCCTGCCCGCAGGTGCTTTTGCCGATGCCGCAAGTGAAAAGATTTTTGAAGATAAAAACAAAGGTATGCTCGCTTGATTTTACGGGAGGTAAAACATTGAAACAAAAACTGCTGTTGTTCCTGTTTTTAATGCCTGTCATTCTTGCTGCGCTGGAGTGTTCCCAATGCGGAAAACGCATTTACGGCAGATACATAAAAACACCACGGAGCGTATTTTGTTCCAAACGCTGCTACCGCAAAACCCTGCCCCGCTGTGCCGGGTGCAAGGGGGCTTGTGAAAAATCTGTCCTGACCTTCATGGGAAAGACTTTTTGCAGCAAAGAATGCATGGGAGATGTTTTTCAATGCGCCGTCTGCCGTCAGGGATTAACTTCATCTGTAACAATGACATCTCCGACAGGTGAAAAAATGATCGTCTGCCGCCGTTGCAGCCGTTTACCGTCGTGTTACTACTGCGTGTTTCCGACCGATGCCGTTCCGCGTGCCGATGGCAGAAGTATCTGTCCGGCATGCAGACAAACGGCGGTAACAAACCGACAGGAAGTCGCCCGGATTTTTCAAGAGGTAAGACGAGATCTTGCCGTCCTGTTCGGTTATGACGCAAAACACAAAATCCAGCTCTATATCGTTGACGCTGCAAGATTGCGGGAACTTTCAAAATCAATCTATTCTCCCGCAGGAAGCCGCAGAATGGCTTTGATGACTTATTACAAAGAAGTGACTGAACGCAGACGTCTTTCCGGAAAAAAGGAGCGTTTCATATCTTCCGAGTCCTGCAAAGTCTATGTTCTTGACTCCATTCCCCGGGCATTGCTCTATGACACGCTCGCCCACGAATTGACGCACGATCACCTGCGGCACAAGACAGGAAGTGTAAAAGACCTGTCCTCCGAAGAGGGCTTCTGTGAACTGGCCGCCGCCCTTTACAATGAACACAAGGGCAACAGACATCTCAACAAAAGAAAAGAGGCTAATACCGATCCCGTTTACGGCGGCGGTTACCGGAAAATGCGCAATATATACAACAAAACCGGGAGCTTCCGCAGGACTATGAATTATGTGCGCTGAAAGATTGCAAAAAAAGAGCGAGCAGCAGAAAAATTTGCTTGAAAAATCAATAGAACAGTGGTATATTATTTAAATTAAGGACTCCGGAAAAAGTTTTCGGAGTAAAAACACCAAACCCAAGGCGACCTGCCAATATATATGTCAAGGCGCCGCGAAGAAAAAGAAAAGTTGTAAAATGGCCAAGATCAGTATCAAGGACCTGTTGGAAGCCGGTTGTCATTTCGGACACCAGACCCGTCGCTGGAACCCCAAGATGAAAGAGTATGTCTACGGAGCCAAAAACGGTATCTCTATCATCGACCTCACCAAAACCATGCATCAGATTGCTGCTGCCTGCAACTTTTTGCAGCACGTTGTCGCTGATGGCGGCGATGTTCTCTTCGTCGGCACCAAGCGTCAGATCCGTGACGTCATCAAGGCTCTGGCCGATGATACCGGTATGTTCAGCGTTTCCGAACGTTGGCTCGGCGGTACTCTGACCAACAACGTCACCATCCGCAAGAGCATT
>JAZQYS010000607.1:0-2668 GCA_045633645.1 Victivallaceae bacterium
CAAGTATTCTGCAAAAGAATATAAACTTCCTGTTCCCACTAAACCGCAAACGCTTGGAATGTGTTTCTCAATCAATGGTTTGGCAAGCAAGATTCCGTTGTGTGTAACGGCGCAGGGCAGGGGATACTCCAGCAAAACTTATCCCATCCGCTACGGAAAAGGCAGCGGAAGAGTTGATTTGTCCACTCCGGCATTTATTGACGGAAACTGGAAGAAACTTTCCTTTTCATTTGTTCCCGGATTGAACGGCGATGTGGCAATTTCCCGCAGCAATCTTTCACGCAAACGCGGTGTTGCCCAGTGGATTGAATTCCGCAACTTTAAAGTCACAGGCGCAAAACGGGTCCGAGAAGTGAGGACCCGCACGAATATATCCCCTGCCGGACTTGAAAGAATGTGCGACAAAGCACCGCTTTATGATATGCTGACGGTCAAAAAAGGCGAACCGGTAACCATTGAGTTTGAAGTGCGTACCGGTGTTCCTGAACCGGAGTCAAAGTACCCCGGCAGAGATTGGCTGATCGTTCAGGGAAATCACAAATCCGGCTGGCAGGATAACAAAATCAAAGTCCTTGCCGATGGAGAAAAAGGTGACGCCTACGGTTTTTACGGTGAGGGTAAAAATGGTCTTGATTACAGACAAGAGCTTTTTTCAAAAGGAAATAAAAATAAAAAAGCAGGCACTTCATTTACTGTTCCTGTTGAAATCCTTGAAGAATCAGGAATTGCCCGCAATGTTCCCGTGCGTTTCGGATTCCCCCTGCCTGAAAAACAGTTTTACAATGTTGAAAATATTGCCGTATTCAATGCCCGCGGTAAAAAAGTTCCCGCGAATATCTCTGTTACGGGATTCTGGCCCGACAAGTCTGCAAAATGGGTGCTGATTGAGTTTGAAACACCTTTTGCCGCAAAAGAAAGACAAGTTTTTACCGTTAAGGGCGGTAAAAATATCCGTCCTGAAGTGATGGGTTCTGTCATCAGCAAAAAGCAGAATAAATATTTTGTTTCCACCGGGAAACTTTCTTTTGTTGTTGATCCTGACTCTGAATCGTTGCTCAAAAACATTGTCTGCAACGGTAAAAAATTCGGAGATTTGAAACTTGTTGCCAATAAAAATGCCAAGAGCCGTATATTCAATGTCAAAGTTGAAAAGCCGGGCAGTCTCCGCATTGACGGTAATCTTGTTGCCGACTCCTATATCGGCGGTTTTACCGCAAGATTTCACGTTATGAAAAACTCTTCTGTTCTGAATACGTCTGTTACGTTCAGAGCGGATAATCTTGCCTACGAAACAAGCGAATTGGATTCTCTGCATTTGCTTTTAACTTCCGGCAAGGGCAAACTTCTTTCAGGCGGCGTATTTCAGGGAAATGACCTTGAATACAGCGTAAACGGCAAAAAGAAAGCGGGTTTCATGCCCGATGAGGACGCTTTTGTTTCTTCTGCCGGAAAAGTTTCTTTTGCTCTTGCAAATGCAGGCAGACGTTATCCCAAGGCATTTGCTGTCAATGAAAAGGGACTTGATGTCCAACTGCTGGTTCCTCAGCCGTCAAAGGATTTCAACAGCGATCTTCCGGGTTACTTGCGGTTTCCGTTTTCAGGAGGAAAATACCGTTTGATGACGGGGATGCATTTTACCGAAGATGTGGTGTTTGATTTTTCAGGAACTCCGGTTGCGGCAAAAGAGGTCGTTGCCGTTATTCCTGCATGGTGGCACGCAAAAGCCAACGCTATCCGCGGCGTATTTGCAGATGATACCGTGAAAAAATTTGATGAACTTGCAATAAAAGCCTTTTATGAACACCTGAAACTGAAAAAACATCAGCGTGAATACGGATTCCTCAACCTTGGAGACTGGTTCGGAGAACGCGCAGGCGGCAACTGGGGCAATAATGAATATGACTTTGCCTGGGGTTTGCTGACCCTCTTTGCACGAACCGGAAACCGTGATGTCTACCGTCTGGGCATGCTGGCGGCAAGACATCAGTCCGATGTGGATATCATTCACTACACGCCGTTCTGGAATCTTATCGGCGGCAATCATATGCATTGTGTCGGACACGCCGGTATGCGCAGCGAACCCGGGGACAAACCTGTTGCCCTGTACGGAGGAATTTATCGCCAGGCTTACGCTTTTGCCACTAACGGACACTCCTGGGCAGGCGGTATGTATACGGCGTTTCTGATGAGCGGCAAAGCCGATATCGGAGATTCTGCACGTCTGCTTTCTGAACAATTTGTTCTTCACTCAGGCTCTCCTTACCGCAATCAGGGCAATCCCCGCAGTCACGGCTGGATGCTTGAGGGGTTGATGCAGTCTTTTGATGCCACAGGCGATAAACGTTATCTGAATGCTGCCAAAAGTGTTGCCGATGGCTTCTTCAGTTGTCAGGCTCTTGATAAAGGCGGAGCCTGGCCCTTTAATCTCCCCGGCGGATATTTGCGCGGCGGAAGAAAAAGCGGTTTCGGAACAAGCTGTTTCCAGATGGGCGTTGTCATTCAGGCATTGAACCATTATGCTCTGCGTGCCAACCGGAAAGATATCCGCAAAAATCTTGCCGCCGCTGCCGGATGGATGCGCAAATCATTCATTCCCGGTGCGATTGGCTGGCCCTATGTGGCAGGTTGGGACGGTGCCGCTTACTGGCCGCCAAACTCCAATTTGAAT
>JAZQYS010000608.1:0-13898 GCA_045633645.1 Victivallaceae bacterium
ACGGCTTCGGCAAGCGTACCCAGAACGGAACTGGTTTCACCGCCTTCGGTGATGGCAATGAGCATGTCTTTGTCATTTACGGCAAGTTCTTCAACCTGCTTTCTGCCGAATTGGGGATAATCTTCAAAAAATTCAACGGCACGGACAAGGGCATAGTCACCGCCTGTCATAATGCTTGCGGCATTGTCGGCAAAGGGAGAAAGTTTTTCAATTCTTGAAGCGGCGTCACGCCACATGGATTCCAGAAGAATGGCAAGACGTCCGGTTGCGCCGCAGCCTGAAAAAATCATACGTCCGCCGTTGGAAATGGTTTCTTTTGCCGTGTTGACAAACTTTTCAAATTCCCGGGATTTGAGAACTTTTTGTGCCATGACCAAGACATCTCGGTCAATGTTTTGAAGGGTTTTTACGCCTTCAATACTTGAACGTTTGAAATTTTTTTCAAGATCAACGGAACGGGGATGGGATTGCTCCGTGGGCAGAAAACCCAGGTGAAACTGGGTTTCATTTTTTATAAAATCCGCAGCGGCGGCTTTGCTTGCAATACTCATAAATCAAAACTCCTGATAAAAACTTTTTTTAACATACACGGATCAGCACTCTTTGTCAAGAGAAAATTTTTGCAAAATGCAGACTGCCGTAAGAGGCACAGTATATGAACAGGCGTTCCTGCCGGGTGTAATTGGAAGTAATCAAAAAAAATTTTCCCGTTCAGCAGGGCGTCTTTTCCGCCATTGACGCAGAAAAGTGAAGCATAAAAAAACGTCCGGCAGAACCGGACGTTGAAGAGATATGTCGCAAACTATTTAACAAAATCTTCTGCGAAAAATGCTTTTTTGAAAGCTTCTCCGTTTTTCTTGAGTTCCTGTTTTTCAAGAGCATGGGCAAGTCTGGAAAACTTGAGTTCTTCCAGCGTTGTGATGGTTTTATACAATTTTTTACCATCCGGTTTTCCTTTTTTGTATTCTCTGATGGCCGCGGCTGCCTTTACGATTCTGTTACGGACACGTCTGGGCATGACCCAGGTATAAACCGGTCGAGTGGATGTTCCTGCAAAAATCTGCAATTCACGCTCATGGTTATTCAGAGCAATACTGCTGCCGTCCACATTCAGAAGATCAAACTGAACGGCACCGATATTATCCGTCATAACATGCTTTGAACGGTTGCCCATTTTCAGGGTGATATTGCTGTGACGCATCGGATAAACGATACTTTCCTGACGGGTGTCTACCAGATCTTTGCGGCTGCGCAGCGGCTCTTCTTTGAAACGTTCTTCATCTTCAATATTGATACACGGATTCAGGGCTGCCAGGCTGAGGCAGTCCAGAGACCAGCACCAGCTGTATGGGAAAATTCCCAATGTTGCGATATTGATGACGTGACTGCAGAGACTGACAGGAAAAAGAATCAGCCCCATCGGCACTTCGTAAAACTCTCTCAAGCCTGCCCAAGGCGTGAAACGCGAAATCGTATTGTTGATCTGGTACACTTTGACTTCAGATTCTCTGTTGCCGGTGAGCCGGACACGGTAAAACAAGTTGTCTGTATCGGTTTCCAATACTTGAAGCATGGGAAGATCACGGGAAATAGTCCGTTCATAATCGGTCATGCTGTTTTCGATATCTTTGATGTGATTTCTGCAGCCGCAAAAAAAGAACAAACTCAGGGCGCAAAACAAAAAAACACAGTGTTTCATTTCGGGATTTTCCTTTGTATATTTTGTTGAAAAATTTTTTATCTGGAGTACGATTCAATGCTGTCAGTCAGTTCCTTCTGCATTTTCTGTATTTGCAACTGTACATTCACGGGGAAGGAATCCGGGAACATCAGAGTTATTTTTTGAGCAAAAATCAGGCTTTTTTCGGCATCGGCAAAATTACGTTGTTCCAACAGTTGTTTGAATACTCTGTTCAAGTTGAACAATAGTGTTCCTGCCGCCTCTTTTGCAATATCCGATTCAGTTTCCCCTTTTGTATTTTCAAGAGTCAATACAATTTTACAGAGAATGAATCCGGCGACAATATCCTGACGGGTTGTGGATTTGCCGAGGATTGTTTGGGCGATGTTCAGTGCTTCTTCGCTGTTGTTGTTCTTTTCAAAATAACGGGTGAGCCAATCTGCAACGCGCTGATAGTCCGGTTCGGTTCCGTAACCTGTTAAATAGTATTCTGCCAATTTTTTCATGGCGGGACTGTAACGGCTGACCGCTGCCTGTTTCATCCACTCGAAGGACTGGTATTTCTTGGGTGGGGTCAATTGACTGTAATAAACAGCCAGTTCATATTGAGCTTCAACGTCTCCGTTCCCGGCAGCAGTCAGCAGACGCGCTTCGGGATTGCAGCCTGTCAGAAAAAGGCAGAATACTCCGGATAAAATTGAAAAAATACACCGGTGTACGGTTCTTTTGTTTAACATCTTCCCCCCCTGGGAAATATTTGCAAGATATTTATACTGCGAACTTTTTGTTCATGAATAAAAATGTTTGTTAAGATAGCATAAAACTGCGATTTTTTCAAGAGTAAACCTTCAGAATAGCGACAAAAACTTGATGAACAGTCTCTGCGCAGGAGCAAGCCGGAACGGCGTTTCAGTGAAGAGCGGCTGCTGCCTCGTGAAGATGTGAAGCAGAGTCTGACGGCTCTGAGAAGAAAAACTTTGCTTACCTTGAGATCAAGGCAAAAAAATGGTGGATCCAGACGGACTTGAACCGCCGACCCGGAGATTATGAGTCACCTGCTCTAACCGACTGAGCTATGGATCCACTTGTTTTTATACTATAACCCTGTTTGCGGTTATCTTCAAGTGTTTTTTGTATTTTTTTTGGTATTTTTGTGTGTGAAGGCATTGTGTTTCCCTGTCAATGGTGTATATTATTCCGGGATTAAATAAAAAAACAATACGGTGAAAGAACATGAAAAATCCATTGCAGGAACTTCTTTCCGGCGGACTTGTCATTTTTGACGGTGCCATCGGAACTGAAATTTACAGGCGTAATTTCTTTGTCAACGCTTCTTACGAACAGCTGAATATCACACGTCCTGATGTCATTGCTGAAATCCATGAAAAATACATCGAAGCCGGAGCTGAGGTCATTACGACCAATACTTTTAACGCCAATGCCCGGCGTCTGGGCAAATTCGGTATCGCCGATCAGACGGTTGCCATCAATGCTGCCGGTGTTGCCGTTGCCCGTGAAGCCGCTGACGGCAAGGCCCTGATTGCCGGAAGTGTCGGTCCTGTGGGAGAACCTGAGTCTCCCGCTGATACCAGAACACGGACGGAACTGCTGAAAGAGCAGATTTCCGGTTTGACAAAAAGCGACTTTATTCTTTTTGAATCCATCAGAACAGTTCTTGATCTTGAAGCAGCGGCGGAGGCGATTGCATTTTATGCGCCGATACCCTATGTTTTGAGTTTTGCCGCAGATCTTCACTCTTCAGCCAACGGCTGCGACGGCGGATTGAAAGCCTGTCTGCCGCTGCTGAAAAAAATTATTGACGGAAATTATTCGCCGACGGCGATCGGTCTTAACTGCGGAAACGGTCCTGAAGCAACGCTGGCGGAACTTGAGTTTCTTGCTCCTGAAATCCAATTGCCCATCATCGTTCAGCCCAACGCCGGTGCGCCGCGGAATGTGGACGGACGTATGCTTTATATGACAAGTGATGAATATTTCAGCACCTATGCCAGACGTTATGTTCAGCTTGGAGCTTCCGCTATCGGCGGGTGCTGCGGTATTACGCCGGAACATATCCGGGAGTTGGTACGGAGTGTCAAACCCCTTGCCGCTGCTGAAAAAAGACAACTTGTCACTGTTGTCGCAGAAGAAGCGGAACTTCTTCCTTTGATTGAACTTGAAAAAAGGTCCAAACTGGGCGCAAAACTTGCTGCAAAAGAGTTTATCACCACTGTTGAAATCACGCCGCCGCGCGGATTTGATCTTGCTAAAACCATTGCAGGAGCAAAACTCTGTGCCGAAGCAGGCGTTGATGCAGTGAATCTGCCCGATGGTCCCCGTGCCAGCGCCCGCATTACACCGCTGGTTGCGGCACTTTCCATTGAACGTGAGGCGGGTATTGAAACCATTCCCCACTGCTGCTGCCGCGACAAGAGTCTGATCGGACTGCAGGCGGAACTTCTGGGATATGCCGGAGCAGGAATCCGCAATCTGCTTTTCATTACGGGGGATCCGCCGAAACTGGGTAATTATCCTGCCAGTACCGGAGTTTTTGATATTGACTCCGTCGGCTTGACGCAGATGCAGTACAATATGAACCGTGGATTTGATATCGGACACGAAAAACTCAACGCTCAAACCGGAGTTGTCATCGGTGTCGGTGCGGATCCCAGTGCGGTTGATTTGGCTCGTGAGTGTGACAGAGTCCGTGCAAAAGTTGCGGCGGGAGCTGATTTTCTCATCACTCAGCCGGTGTTTGATCCTGAAGTACTTTTCCGTTTCATGGATGCCATTGAAGATACCGGAATTCCCGTTATCGCCGGTGTCTGGCCTCTGACCAGTTACCGGAATGCCCAGTTTATGCGTGACGAAGTGCCGGGGGTAATCGTACCAGACTCCATTATGAAACGCATGGCGGCAGCACCTGACCGTGACGCCCAGAGAGCAGAAGGTATTGCTATTGCAAGAGAAGCCCTTGCGGCAATCAGAGACCGTGTGGCGGGTGTTCAGGTGAGTGCGCCTTTCGGCAATGTGAATTTTGCGCTTGAAGTTATCCGCTGACGGGCGTGCGGCTTTTGCGGTAACTTTTCGGTGACTGTTTGTGACGGCGGGTGAAGCATTTTGAAAAATGACTGCTGTCGCAGAAACCGCACATGATGGCGATTTCGCTGATGGAGTAATCCGTAGAATAGAGCATTTTTTCGGCGTGCTGCAAACGCAGATTGAGCAGATACTCCATTGGTGGAATACCGCCTGTTGCTTTTTTGAATTTCCGCAGAAATGTCCGTTTTGAGGTGTATGCCGCCGCTGCAAGTTCATCTAAAGAGATTTGTCGGTTAAAGTGATTGTGCATCAATTCAAAGACGGCACTCAGTCCCGTGAAATTCCATTTTGAAATGACTTTTTCGTTCTCTTTTTCTGCCAGAAAAGCGATGATTTCAATGAAAATCCCCTGCGCTTTGAAGCAGTTGCCTTTTCCGGGATTGCGGAGAAGATCTCTTAATTGAAGCAGTTTCTGCGCCGTAAAATCAACTTCATTTTCCGCAAGATGCAGCAGCGGACGGGCAAAAAGTTCTGTATTCAGCCGTCTGCCGCCGGAGGGGAAAAACAATTCAAAAAGCGGCAGTTCATGGGCATCCAGCAGCGGGAAATAAAGTTTTTGCTCCTCATAAGTTAAATTGACAAGTTCCAGCGTTTCAATTTGATCGTAACCGTGCGTCAGCCCCGGCGGGACAATCAGCAGATCACCTGCTTTTATTTTACACCGGATATTTTCCAGTTCATACGATCCTTCTCCTGATAAGATCAGCACAATTTCAGTGAAGTTGTGATCGTGAATGTGGTTCGCCGGATGTCTGCCTTTGCCTACAAATTCAACATAAACAGGGAGCTCCGGCGGAACGGTGTAATTGGTGAATTGAGCGTGATACCGCATGAAAAATTTTCCCCCTGTTGTATTTTGGCGTAAATATACAACTTATTGTCATTATTGTCAATGTTTTTTAATAAAAAAACGCTATATTTATCTCAGATGAATTTGTTTATCAACATATCGATAAGGGGTTGAAATGAAAAAAATATTGTTGATTCCGGTATTGTTTCTTATTTGCGGTGCGCTCTTTGGCGCAGATGTGCTTTTCAGGGACTTTACGCCCGATATTGCAAAAGTCAAAGATAACAGAAAATCCAAAGATATTTTTGTGAAAAAGTCTCCTGCACTTCTGCTTGACGGCAAATATCCCTCATCGGGCAACCATGTCGGACAAACCTTTTATTTTACGCCCAAAGAGCGCGATATGCTCAAGGGTAAAAATGTGAAACTCAAATTCAAGGCGAAACGCCTTGCCGGAAACAATGCTTTTTTTGCGGGATTCCGTCTGCTTGAACGCAAGACCTGGCGTGCGCTGGGACACCGTTACGACAGAATCAAACTGCCGCAGAAAAATGTCTGGTATGATTGTGTTGTGCCGTATACTGTGCCGGACTTTCCCTCCATGGGCAGCAACAATATCAACTTTCAATTCGGTCAAATCGGTTCAGAAATAACGTCAATCGTCATTGATGATATCAAAGTTTACACAACAACCGATGAGGAAAAAGTCACATTTGAAGAGTGCGCCTCTCTCGGACGGGTCCAGCGGCTCAATAAAACGCCGCTTGTCCTTGTGAAAAACAAAGTTCCGCAATTTACGATTGTTGTTCCTGCCAAACCCGATGATATTGCTGTGATTGCAGCTCAGGAACTGCGTCATCACTTCTTTCTTGCCACCGGCAAAAAAGTGCCGATTGTCAATGATAAGCCGGTGAAAACGCCCGCCATTCACGTCGGAGACACGACTCTTGCCCGCCGTTACGGCGTCAATCCTGCCATGCTGCCCAAAGAGCATTATGTTATTGCGCGAGTGGGCAAAGATATCATTCTTTCAGGCGGAGACAGGGAAAATGTCAAAAAGAGCAACTATCTTTCTCTTGCCGGTATTCCGATGGGAACACTCAACGCTGTTTACGGTTTTCTTGAACAGTATCCGGGTGTCCGCTGGTACTGGCCCGGAGACAAGGGCATGGTTATTCCGCCCTGCAAGGATATTGTCATTGATCGTTTGTATCAGAACGGACAGCCTTATTTCTCAACCCGAACACTTTATACCAGTACCTTTCCCCGTACCGACGAAATCAGCGGCGTGGATCAGGCTATCTGGAAACGCCGTCTGCGTCTGGGCGGAAAAGTTCTTTCTCCCATCGCCAACCACGGATTCTACTGGCTGTATGAAAAATATGCCGGTAAACCTGAACTTTTTGCTCTTCAGAAAGACGGCACCCGCCGCGTCAGCAATGAAATGGGGGTACACGTTTGTTTCAGCAATCCGGAACTGTTGAAAGTGACTGTCAAAGAGGCATTGGAATACTTCCGCAAAAATCCGCAGCAGAGTTTCTTCCGCGTCATGCCGGGCGACGTTTTTCCGGGACACATCTGCAATTGTGCCAACTGTCAGAAACTTTACAAGCCTGAACGCGGAGAGTTGGGTTCAGGTTCTGATATGGTCTGGGGCTTTGTCAATGAAGTCGCCAAACAGGTTTCAGCGAAACTTCCCGGCAAATACATCAACTGCTGTGCCTATGAAAGTTACAAGCTGCCGCCCTCTTTTCCGCTTTCAGGAAATGTTTCCGTAACGCTCTGCCACGGCTGGGTGCCCTGGGCGGGACTTGAAGAAAAAGCATCTCTGAAAAAAGTCCTTGACCTCTGGGAACCCACCGGAGCAAGACTTTATATCTGGGAGTACTGGCTTGTTCGCAATGACCGCAGTTCCTGGGGCGCACCTGTGATTTTCAACCGTCATCTTGAAGAAATGAGTGCCATGAAACGCAGCAGGATTGCCGGAGGTGTGATTGAACTCTCAGGACGTGCCGCCGACGGTAACGGCGCCAAAGGCTGGGGGCAATGGGAATACGATCAGCCCGCATTTTACTTTTCAGCCCGTCTGATGTGGAATACGCCCTTTGATATGGAAGAGGAACTTGACCGTTTCTACAAAGGTTTCTTCGGTCCTGCGGCGGACACCATGAGAAAGTTCCACGAAAACTTTGAAGATGCCTGGGATAAGGCTTATGTCAAAGGCAAGGACGGCAAACGATTCTGGGATCACAATATCTGCTGGCAGAAAATGTACAGTCCGGTTTTTGTTAAACAGCAGATGGCTCTTCTGCGTCAGGCGGCAAAAGAGGTCGGCAAACAGCAGCCCTACGCCTGGCGGATCGGACGAATGCTCAAGACTTATTCCGGTTTTGAACAGAACAGCCGTAAATTCAGTCAGAAAGTCAAACTCAATCCTGCTGTTCTCAACGTCAAAAAGGCGGCAAAGGCTCCTGTAATCGACGGCAAAGTCAACGCAAAAGAATGGCAGGGCAGTGCCGTTGCAGAAAATTTTCTTGACAGTTTTGCCGTTTATGCCGCACTTTCAAAAACAGAAGTGCGCGTAATGCACGATAATAAATTTCTCTATCTGGGAATCAAGGCTTATCCCGATAAGGGCAGCGAAGTGCTTTTTCCGAATGACAAATGGGGTAAACGCGACCCGGCCTTGTGGTTCTGCGACAGCGTGGAGTGTTTCTTTGCCTCCGGTTCCGGAGAATATTATCAGTTTATTTTCGGTACGGGGGACCGGATTTTTGATGCCCATTCCGTCAAGGGTAAAATGGATTCCCGCTGGACTTCAAAAGCAATTGTCAAAAGCAGCCGTTCCGGAGATAACTGGGAGTGCGAGGCGAAAATTCCGCTTTCTGAACTTAAATTTACGCCTGCAATGAAAAAAGGCACTTTTAAAGTTAACTTTTCGCGCAATCATTACCGCCGCAAAAAGGGAACTGCCGGCAAATTTTTCTGGGAACAGACCGGCTGGCAGCCCACTTACGGCGCATTTTCAAAAACTGAGAAATTCGGCACATTGAATCTTAAATAAGGAGATGAAATAATGCAAAAAACAACAGTTTCCTGCAAATTGGTCAAAATATCCTTTACCCTTATTGAACTTTTGGTTGTGATTGCCATCATTGCTATTTTGGCGGCAATGCTCATGCCCGCTTTGCAGAAAGCGCGTGAAACGGCACGGCAGGCAAGCTGCGTCAACAATTTGAAACAGTGGGGACTTGCTGAAAACTCTTATGCTTCGGACAATACTGAATTTCTGGCAAGAACCAGCTGTAAAAATTCTGCCGGATCCTCTGTTTTCTGGGGGATTGATTCCAGTTCGATTGTAAACAGCTCTTATAAATTTTCTACCGATTATCCGTTGGGAGCCTACGTTTCATTGAGTGCTGCGTATAAGAATTTGCGCTTGTGTCCGACGATGACCAGCAGCGGCGGAATTCCGTATCTGGATTACACGCGTCCGGGAACTTACGGCAAAGAGGACAAACCGGATTTTGCGGTGAAAGCAAATCAATTTAAAGATCACTCAAAACTTGTTATGATCGTTGACGGCAGACGTTACGGATATCAGGTTTCAGTTCCCGGCGACAATAACGGCAACCCGATGTTTGAATCGCACCCTGCCTGGACACCTGAAACGATGGTTACCAATGGTTTGAGAGCCCGTCATAATGGCAAAGTCAATGTTCTTTTCCTTGCCGGAAATGTGGAAACGCTTGCAATTGCTGCTTTGAAAGCTGTTGACCGCAAACCCTGGCCGACTTCAAGACATTACCCCTATTACAAACAGTAAGAGCTGCCGTCAGGCATTGCTTCCCCGGAGAAATCACATAAGTCTTATAAGTCTTACAAAAAAGTACCCGGGAACAATAATCACGGCACACAGACTTTGCCTCCCCAGTCACCCAATACCCCGCTTTTTTTGCCGAAACGTCGGCTCCGGAGTTACGCCGTCTTGCCCTGCGGGGAGACGGCGGCACAGCAAAATTACCTCAACGGTAAATCATACCCTCAACAAATACCCCGCTTTTTTTGAAAAGAGATAGGGGGTTCGGGGGGAAGAGAAAAACTTTTTTTCCCGTGAAAAAAAGTTTTTCTCTTCCCCCCGATTCCCATCCTACTTTTCAGGAACAGCGACGATGAGGCGGCGGGCGGGGAGGAGGGCGACGACGCTGGCTTTGCGTTTGGAAATAACTTTGGTTTTTTTGTCGCGGTACTTGTAGGAGTAACTGATATTGACCATAATCACCTGATTGACGGAAACGGGTTTTGCGTCGGCGGTGACTTTAATAGTGGCGGTGGCGATACCGTTTTTGTATTTGACATCACCGATTAAGACACCGAGGGGCTGATCCATGAGGGACATGCCGGTAATTTCAAAATCCGGCGGCAGCCAATTTACGGTGGAAACGGTGATGGTGGAGCTTGTGCCGGGATAGAGTTTCAGGGCAGGGGGATTGCGGTCTTTCCAGTTGATATAAACGCTTGCCCAGTGTCTGCCGTTACGGGAGATGAAAAAGTCTCCTTCGCAGGGGATCAGATGGTTGTAGGCAAAAGCCTGCATGGCCTGAGTTGCGGGGACAACTTTTCTTGTGATACCGTTGGAAGAGCCTTCAAGTCTTGCGGTCGTAAGTTTTCCGCTGCGGACACTTGAACTGTCAACGGTAAAAGTTGCTTCAGAGACACCGGCGGGGACGGTGGTTTCTCCGCAGAGACGGAATCCCTCTTTGTTGTGCATTTTAAGGGTGACCGGACCGTTGAATCCGTCAAGACGCTCTACAATAACCCCCAGAGTGCCGCGTCCTGCGGCTGCCAGAGAGGAGGGATAAGCGTAAATGCGGAAATCCGGACGGGGGTTGTCAATTCTCAGATAATACTGATAATCTTTGCCGCCTGCACCGGCATTGTCGCTGAAAACGGCTTTGTAAGTGCCGTTTTTTGCAGCGGTAAAGATCAGAGTGGGATCCGTGTGCTGCATGATATTGCCGATTTTCTGACGTTTGACGTCATCGCAGACGAGGATGCGTTTGTTGTCAGGATCATAAATTTCAAGCAGTCCGTCAATGGGGGAGTTGAGACGTCTTGCCCAGGAGTCAACGACGATTTTTTCTCCGGCTTTGGCTTTGAAACAGTAGGTGTGCTTTTCACCGGGCTTGTCAAAGACTCCATGAATGATGGCCGGAGCGGTCAAAATCTGTTTTGCGTTTTTGGCAAGTTTAATAGGTTCAACAGCAAAACGCGGGGGGGCGAAAATGGGATACGGACGGGGATTCTTGTCAATTTCAATGCGGTAGACAAAATCGTTGCGTCCGCGGTGGAGTGCGTCACGGACCAACAGGGTGTATTTTCCGTCAGCAGGTACAGTGAATTTCATGACCGGGTCGGGGTGGAAATAACGGTCATCGGCAAAGGCGAGCTGTTTGTTTTGGGCATCTCTGATTTCCAGAACAGCCTGAAAGTGTCCGGGAACACCATCGCCGACAAAGGGGAGCAGACTTCTGCCTTTGAGGTCAAAATAAAGGACATCACCTTTTTTGCCGTCAAAATAGAATTTATCTGTTTCTCCGGGCATGATTTGACCGTTGAGGACACAGGGATAAGCAAAAGTGCCTGTTTCAACTTTGACAAAAGGCGGTTGATAGCGCGGTTCTTTGAATTCCGGAACCTGATTGATGTAAAAGGGAACAGGATTGCTGACCCAGTTGCCGTTGGTCAGACGCAGTTCACGCCGTCCGGGGCGGGCTTTTTTGTCAATTTTGACTTTGACAATGACATTCTGTCCGATACTGGGACTCATCTGCAGGGAGTTGCGCGGTACATAGAGAAAGTTTGTCACAAGTTCAAACTGCAGCGGCGTGGTTTCATTAAGTCTGCTGTACCAGGGGTGATAACGCCAGTCAACGGTGCCGTTTTCACCGGCAGGCAGACGGAGAAATGAACGGTCTCCTTTGACGATACGGTGAATCCAGGTGTGGAGATAACGCCGCTGGGAACCGGAGGGGTGCGGGGTGCTGCGGACAACTTCACAATGAAGTGTTTTGACGCCTTCACCGGTTATAATGACCTGTTTTGCGCCGCCGAGTCCCTGACCGCCGACGAGGATTTCAACTTCTTCTCCGGCTTTACCGCCTGCGGGGTAAAGGTATCCGATATATGCCGCCTGAAGCGTTCCGGCAAGGGAAAGAACGGCAGCAAGCACAGTATATTTTTTCAGCATTTTTCTGTCTCCGCAAATTGTTTTAAAAAGGATTCCGTTCTTACAATAGCATAGATGAAAATGCTTTTCAAATACAAAACTCTTTCAACAGAAAAAAATCCGCTGAATTTCCCGATATTTTACGGGGAGATACTGTCAGTTTCAGACTTTGAACAGACAGCTGGGGAAATGTGTTTTTTATTCCGGAAGCCAGGTCGGATTGAAAATACGGCAGTCAAAATCTTTTTTATGGGCAACATGTCCGTCAATAAAAACGACGTTGGCGCCGCCGTTGTGGTACATGCCGACAGCGGCTTCTCCGTTGCTTTTGTACCCTTTGTTTTCGGCAAATTTATTCAGGACGATACGGCATTGAGTTGCAAAAGGTTTGTTGGTTTTGTGCCATGCCTGAGCATCGGCGGTCAATCCTTTTGAAGAGGGACGGACGACCTGAGTCGTTTTCAGAACGGCAGATGTGGAAAACTCCTTATCTCCCATGTAGACACTCTGTGCGTAATTAACTTTGTAACGGGCACTGCTGGAACTGGAACCTGATGAACCGAAAATCCCTTCGTTTGAGGGACAGAGATATACTTTTGTCTTGTTGACTTTGCCGATACCGTAACTTTGATCATTTGTGATGTAGGGATTGATCTGATATGCCCACCAGATGTAACCGCCTCCGCGGAAAGAGGGCATGGGGAAATAATCGTGGTTAGAGGAAAAATATTGCGTATAAGCTGTGCCGCACTGCTTCAAGTTGTTGATACAGTTGGATTGTTTTGCAGATTCTCTTGCTTTCTGCAAGGCGGGCATGAGCATTGCTGCAAGAATGGCGATGATGGCAATGACGACCAGAAGTTCAATGAGAGTAAAAGTTTTTTTCATTTGACAAATCCTTGTATTCAAAAAAGGTTAATGTTTCTGATGGATGAGGATGAATTCCGCCGGAGCAAGTTTGAAGGTTTGTTTTCCGGCAGAGATTGCTTTTCCTGAAACGGCATTGACACTTCCGGTAGAGAGATTCAAGGTGAATTCTTCTGTTTCAGGACTGGAATAATTGGCAATATAAATCAGAGATTCTTTGTCTGATTTGAATTTTGTTCCTGCAAGTTTTGCATTGGAACAGTTGAAATTCAAGTCAGGTTTTCCGTTGTTGAGCAAAGTTGTGTAACGGTCAAGGGTGCTGAATGCTTTGGCAAAACCGTACATTTGCAGCGGGGAATAAAAATCATAAATGCCGTACAGCATGATATTGCCGCCGTTTAAAATATGTTCATAAGTTAAATGTTCCATTTTTTCCGGCGCACAATAACCGTATGTGCCGGGGGTGACCCAGGCGGAAACAACCCAGTTTTTCTTTAAACTTTCATACTGACTGCGGATACGGCGGTGATTGACATCAAAGAGACCGGCTGTGTAAAGCGCAGGCATTGAAAGATTCAGCATTTGGGGATAATTTCTGTCAAAATCCCAGGTGAAATGATAGGCGTTTTTGCGTTCTTTTGATTGTCCGGCAAAAAGATCGTATTGTCCGAAACGGAAATTTTTAACGGCACCCTGAGCGTAGGCTTTTTTCATGAGTTTGTACAATTCGTCTCCGCATTTGAGGACATATTCCCGGGGGGAGAGTCCTGATTTTTTAATCAGCGGCGCACAGCGTTCACATTTGAGAAGATTCTGAGGATTGCCTTTGAGGGCTCTGCCCATAAGTTCGATGTCAATGATGACCATATCCGGCTTGGAGGCTTTGGCAAAAGTTTCCAGTTCAGCCAGATGTTTCTGAAAAATTTCTCCCCGGTAGGATATGCAGAAATCACGGGCGCCCTTGTAGGTGCAGGGAACGGGCTTGGACCAGACCATGGTGTGCAGAGGGGAATCAACCTGAATGATATCAAGTCCTGCGGCGCGTGCTTTGGCGGCACGTTCTGCCGTGCGTTCAGCTGAAAAGTCCGAACGGTACGGCGGCATAAATTTCCAGCGGGTGGAGAACAATGGAAAACCGTTGAATCCGAAACGTTTGTAGTCGCGGAAGAACTCCGGATAGTTATCGCTGTACATTTCAGGCATCCAGGTAATACTTGCTGACGCAGGCA